>CP099652.1:6600000-6868374 GCA_024123955.1 Oxalobacteraceae bacterium OTU3CINTB1 | reverse complement strand
GAATCTTATCTATTCTCTACTGCTGATGAGGGTGTGGACCGGGGCTGTTGCGCCGCGGGTTCGCCACACGTAACGCGCTATTCTACTCTCGCTCGCTAAAGTTATCCACAGGCACGCCGCTTATTTTCGTACTTTCGGCTGAGCTGGAATCGCCGGCAATCCGGATCTGTTGTTGACAAGCAGGGCCGAAATGCTGATAATTCAGGGTTCCCCGCCCGTATTCCGTGTTTATTCACTTGAACGTCAATATGGAGTAAGCGTGGATTAGCGGGCGATGAGATGGACCCAGCTGTGCCGGTAGCGTTGGCATGGGTGCGCGAAGTGTCATTGGCACCAAAAATTGACGGGCGCTGGCCCGATTTTGTATTTTTTTCTGCTTTTAGCGAGACCAACATGAAACGTACTTACCAACCTTCCGTCGTGCGTCGTAAACGCACCCACGGCTTCCGCGCTCGTATGGCTACCCGTGGTGGCCGTGATGTGCTCAACGCACGTCGCGCAAAAGGCCGCAAGCGTCTGGCTGTATAAGCCACCTGCTTGTTAGCTGATCGCGTGGAAAGCTGTATTTCAAGCGGCTCGACAGGCGAAGGTTCCCACGACTTCGCGCGCGTTCGGCGTATCGTTAAAACGGATGAATTTTCATCCGTTTTTCGTTTGCGCCCCACGCAAAAAAGCGCGCATTTCGTGCTCTACACCCGTCTGAACGAATTGCCGCATGCGCGGCTGGGCGTCGTGGTGGCCAAGCGCTTTGCGCCCCGGGCCGTCACGCGCAACACGATCAAGCGCGTCACCCGCGAGCTGTTCCGCGTGACCGGCCTGCCCGCCATCGATTGCGTGGTGCGCCTGGCCAAGCCGGTCAACAGCAAGGACGGTCCCGCCACCACTGCCGCGCTCAAACGGGCGCTGCGGGTGGAATTGGCGCGCCTGTTCGCCGCGCAGGCCAAGTTGTCCGGCCGGCAGGCGGCGCAGGCGCAGACCTCCGCGCCCGCGCAGTCAGTTTCGGCGGCAGCGCCGGCGGCGGCCTTGCCTTCGGTGGCCACGCCTCCACTTACGCCGTCATGACCAAAGTGCTCCGCTTCCTGCTGCGCGCCTACCAGCTGACCATCAGTCCGCTGCTGGGGCCGCGTTGCCGCTTCTATCCGAGCTGCTCGAATTACGCGCTGGAAGCGTTGCAGGTGCACGGAGCGGGCAAGGGCAGCTGGCTGGCCGCCAAACGCGTGTGCCGCTGCCATCCGTTCAACGACGGCGGCTTCGATCCGGTGCCTCCGAAGGACGCGCCGGATGCCAAGAATTCCTCTTCAACGACCGCTTGCGGTTGCAACCACTCCTGATAAATACCCTAATGGATATCAATAAACGTACCATCCTGTGGATCGTGTTTGCCGTGTCGCTGGTAGTTCTATGGAACAACTGGATGGTCTCGACCGGCCAGCCTTCCATGTTCGCCCCGGCACCGGCCCAAACCGCCAAGGCGCCCGAGGCGAAGAAATCGGAACTGCCGACCGCCGCCACAGCGACGACCGCCGGCGCCGCCGCATTGCCGGGCGCGCCCGCAGCCGACGCGCCGTTCAAGAGTGAGCGCATCACCGTAACGACCGACCTGTTCAAGGTCGACATCGACACCCTGGGCGGCACCATTCGCCGCCTCGAGCTGCTCAACTACAAGGACGGCGTCGACACCCACAAGAACCAGGTGCTGTTCGACGTCGACAGCGCCACCGGCAAGACCTATCTGGGCCAGACCGGCCTGATCGGCGCGGCCGGCCTGCCGAACCACACGACCGGCTTCGTCGCCCGTCCAGGTCCGCGCGTGCTCGACGGTTCGAACCAGATCCAGCTGGTGCTCGATTCGGAGCAGGGCGGCGTCAAGCTGACCAAGACTTACACCTTCAAGCGCGGCGACTACGTCATCGATGTGCGCCACGACGTCACCAACGTCGGCACCGCGCCGGTCAAGCCGGAGCTGTACATGCAGCTGGTCCACGACGGCAACAAGCCGGCCGGCGACTCGTTCTTCAATAGCAGCTACACCGGCCCGACCCTGTACACGGCGGCCGACAAGTACCACAAGCTGAAGTTCGAAACCCTGGAGAAGGACGCCGAGTCCGCCGCCAAGTCGGGCAAGGACGTGATCCAGGAGCATCCGACCAAGGCCGACAACGGCTGGGTCGCGATCTCCCAGCACTTCTTCGTCTCCGCCTTCATCCCGCAGGACAAGACCCCGCGCACCATCTTCACCAAGAAAGTGACGACCAACCAGTACGCGATCGGCACCATCCAGCCGCTGGGCACGCTGGCGCCGGGCGCCACGGTCAGCAACAGCGCGCGCCTCTACTCGGGCCCGCAGGTTGAGAAGATCCTGGAAAAAGTCACCCCTGGCCTGGAACTGGTCAAGGACTACGGCATGCTGGCGGTGATCGCCAAGCCGATCTTCTGGGTCATGGACCACATCCACAGCGTGCTGGGCAACTGGGGCTGGACCATCATCGTCTTCACCATCCTGATCAAGCTGCTGTTCTTCCCGCTGTCGGCCGCCGGTTACAAGAGCATGGCCAAGGTCAAGCTGGTCACGCCGAAGATGCAGGCCATCCGCGAGCGCTACAAAGGCGATCCGGCCAAGATGAATCAGGCCACGATGGAACTGTACAAGGCCGAGAAGATCAATCCGCTGGGCGGCTGTCTGCCGATCCTGGTGCAGATGCCGGTCTTCATCGCCCTGTACTGGGTACTGCAGGCGGCGATTGAAATCCGTGGCGCGCCATGGATCGGCTGGATCACCAACCTGGCCGCGCCGGACCCATGGTTCATCCTGCCGGTGCTGTACGCGATCTCGATGTACATCACCACCAAGCTGAACCCGGCGCCGGCCGACCCGATGCAAGCGAAAATCATGCTGTTCATGCCGCTGGCGTTCTCGGTCATGTTCTTCTTCTTCCCGTCCGGCCTGGTGCTGTACTGGGTGGTCAACAACGTGCTGTCGATTTGCCAGCAGTATGTGATCACCAAAAAATTTGCGACGCCGGAACCGGCCAAGGCGTAAACCTTAGCCGTTAGTGTTGCCAGGAAGCCCGTGTTGATCGCGGGCTTTTTTTATATCCTCTACAATTAGCCCATGAATATCGACTCCTCCCCCATCGCCGCCATCGCCACCGCACCGGGACGCGGCGGCATCGGCGTCGTGCGCGCCTCCGGCAAGAACTTGCAACCGCTGATCGCCGCGCTGTTCGGCGCCACCGCGCTCAAGCCGCGCCACGCCACCTACATTCCGTTCACGCAGGCCGACGGCGCCATCATCGACCAGGGCATCGCCATCTGGTTCAAGGGGCCGAACTCGTACACAGGGGAGGATGTGCTGGAGTTGCAGGGGCATGGCGGACCGATCGTGCTGCAACTGCTGCTGGCGCGCGTGCTGGAGGCGGGCGCCGAGCTGGGTTTGCGGCTGGCCGAGCCGGGCGAATTCACGCGCCGCGCGTATCTGAACGACAAGCTCGACCTGGCGCAGGCCGAGGCGGTGGCCGATCTGATCGACGCGTCGACCGAGGCGGCGGCCAAGTCGGCGTCGCAATCGTTGTCGGGCGCGTTTTCGAAGACGGTCAACAAGCTGGTCGAGGGCGTGACCGGGTTGCGCATGCTGGTCGAAGCGACCCTGGATTTCCCGGAGGAGGAGATCGACTTCCTGGAGAAATCGGATGCGCGTGGGCAGTTGGCGGGTATCGTCAGCGCGCTGGACCAGGTGTTCAAGCAGGCCGCGCAGGGCGCACTGTTGCGCGAGGGGCTGAGCGTGGTGCTGGTTGGGCAGCCGAACGTTGGCAAATCGTCGCTGCTCAATTCGCTGGCCGGTTCGGATGTCGCCATCGTCACGCCGATCGCCGGCACCACGCGCGACAAGGTCACCGAGACGATCCAGATCGAAGGCATTCCGCTCAACATCATCGACACGGCCGGTATCCGCCACGCGGACGAGACGTTGGACGTGGTCGAGCGCATCGGCATCGAGCGCACCTGGGGCGAGGTCGGCAAGGCTGATGTGATTCTGCACCTGCTGGACGCCGACCACGGCCCGTCGCGCGCGGATGAAAACATCGTCGCCGCCTTCCCGGCGGGAGTACCCGTGCTGCGCATCTGGAACAAGATCGATTTGTCGGGCCACAAGCCGAGCGTGGATGCGATGCCGGACGCGACGCACGTGTATCTGTCGGCGCATGAGAACATCGGCATCGACCTGCTGCGCAAGGAACTGTTGCGCATCGCCGGCTGGCAGCAGACGGGTGAGTCGCTGTACCTGGCGCGCGAGCGGCACCTGATTGCGCTGAAGAACGCCGGCGCGCATCTGGAGCGGGCAGGGGAGCACGCGGCGCAAAACGATCAGTCGCTGGATTTGTTCGCCGAGGAATTGCGCTTGGCGCAGGCGCAGCTGTCGAGCATCACGGGCGCGTTCTCGTCGGACGATTTGCTGGGCGTTATCTTCAGCCGGTTCTGTATCGGCAAATAAACTCCGGGGTCAGGTCCGCCATTGCTACACGGGCTCTGCATGGGGTGTGGATCTGGCTTGCCGAGGTACCTTGATCCAGCATAAGCCGCCGACGGAGCGTGGCCGATTACGCTGCGCTAATCCGCCCTACGTGGTTGTGTGGCTTAGCGTCGGTCAAGGTTGGTAAATACCTCCTGTGCCGGGACGGTGATCGCATCTCCACGTCCGACCGCCTCCAGGCGAGCTTCGGCTTCAATGCGCCAAGCCTCTTCGATATTATCGCGATCTGTAGATTCCAGTGATTCCAGCAAAAAGAACAAAAGATGCGCCTTGTCCGCATCGTTTAGCTGTGAGATGCGTTGTTCAAGTTCGCGGAGATCTTGCGACATCGTTGCACCTGTTTCGCCCCAATCTGAGAGCAATTATAAGCAGGTTCTAAATTACGTAGGGCGGATTAGCGAAGCGTAATCGGCCATGTATGAGTCGCCGACGACGCTGACCACATCCATTTCGCCAAATCCGCCCCCCACGAGATCAGTACGGCAAGCCGCTGACGTTCAACGCGATCTTCCACACCGATCCCGCGCCGGTGATGAACAACGTCTTGCCATCCCCGCCGCCAAACGCGGCATTGGTGACATTTGCATCCACCTTGATCGTGGCGATGTGCTTGCCCTGCGGCGTGAATACGCGGATGCGCTGGTCCGTGTGCTCGGTGACGTAGACGTTGCCCTGGCAGTCGATCGCCATGCCGTCCGGGATGCCCAGGCCATTGACCAGGTCGCGTCCCTTGCCAGGCTTGCCGCCGACGATAGGATACGCGCGCAGCACGCCTTTTTCGCCAACCATACCGTTCACATACAGTACGTCTCCTGCCGGCGACAGCGATACGCCGTTCGGATTGGTCAGCGTGTCGTCGACCACGGTCACCGTGCCGTCGGCCGCCACGCGGTAGACGCGCGTCTTGTCCTGCCCGCCCGGGGCGGCGTCGCGCTGGAAGGCCGGGTCGCTGAAGTACAGGGTGCCGTCGGCGGCCAGCGCCATGTCGTTAGGGGAGTTGAAGACGTTGCCGTTGTACTTGGTCACGACATCGCTGCGCTTGCCGTCCATCGTGTAGCGCGAGACGCTTTTGTACTTGTGCGTGGCCGCCAGGATGTTGCCCTGCGCGTCAACCGCCAGGCCGTTGCTGCCGCTGTCAGCGATCAGGGTGGTGACCTTGCCGCTCGAATCTAGCTTTTGAATGCGCGACGGGAAGCCCGGCCCGAAAGTGAAGTCGGAGAAATACAGCGCGTCCTTGATCCATACCGGACCTTCATACAGCCCAGGCTCGGAGCGCGTCGGGTTGGCGGCGACGATGCGCTGCGCGGTCAGTTCGCCGGACGGCGCGGTGCCGGTGCAGGCGGCCGGCGCAGTGGAGGCTGAGGCGGCAAATGCGGCCGGGGTGCCAAAGGCCACCAACGCGGTGGCGACGGCGGCGGACAGAATCGATGCGAAGCTAAAGGCAGGGCGAATTTTCATGCGTTGGTTTCTTCCAGTTTGTGAACAATGACGCAATCGCGTCCGGCGTGTTTGGCGGCGTACAGGCAGCTGTCGGCGGCGGCCAGCATGGTTTCGGCGGTGCACAGCCGGTCCTTGACGAAGCTGGCCACGCCGATGCTCATTGTCACATACGGACGCATGGCGGCGGGCGCGTGCGTGACCTCCAGTGCGGCGATGCGCGCGCGGATGGTCTCGGCGACCAGCGCCGCCTGCTCCGGGCCCGTGTCCGGCAGCACGGCGCCGAATTCCTCGCCGCCGTAGCGCGCGGCCAGGTCGGCCGGCCGCTGCAGCATGGCGGCGAACGCTTCCGCGACCAGGGTCAGGCAGGCGTCGCCCTGCTGGTGGCCGAAGTGGTCGTTATAGGCCTTGAACGAGTCGATATCCATCAGCAGCAGCGACAGTTGCCCGCCGTTGCGCTGGGCGCGCCGCAGTTCCCGGTCGAGCGCGACGTCGAAATGGCGCCGGTTGGCGATGCCGGTCAGCCCGTCCACGTACGATTGCGCGCGCAGCGCTTCGGCCTGGCCGCGTAGCTGGCGCTCGCGCCCGACGGTGCTGCTGATGTCGCTCACCTGGATCAGGCAGAAGCGTTCCTTGCCTTCGGTGAACGGCGTCACCGACACCGACTGCTCGATGCGCTCGCCACCCCAGGTGCCGGTCGGGAACAGCGGGAAGGGCGAGCGGTTCAGTCCCGGCGACAGCTGCTGCGGCGTCTTGCTTTGCATCGCACTGTGCACGGCCTGCTCGAGCCGCTGGCCGCGCAATTCTGGAAACACGTCGAACAGGTCGTTGCCCATCACGCGGTGCGCGGACTGGCCCGAGTGACTGGCCATCCACTGGTTCCACAAGACGATGCGCTGGCCGGCGTCGAGCACGATCAGGCCGAGGTCGGCGAGCGCCAGCGCGCGGGTGGAGAGGTGGGAGTGGCCGGCAGTCGCAGGCGGGGAAGCATGAACAGTTTCAGGCATTCGAACTTTCCAGGCGGGAATGATAATGGTGTAATGATTATAAGCCGCCTGACTCGCCATGGGGATGCCGGCGATGCCCTGAAGCCACAATTTCACAGCGACTCACTATCATTTTCGACTTTTCAATTAAAAAATATTTATCCCCTATGAGCGCCCCCGCAGGCGCGACAGGCGCCGCTGGAAAAGTGTCGTATGGGCGCATTTTTTGCCGATTCGGCGGCTGTGGCCGGTTGTCCGAACCTGCTATGATTGATTCGTCGCAAATGAGTGTTCGGTTTCCAACACATGGCTCAAAACCGGCGCGGCCTTGAGAATTCTCATGCTTGAGATATTCCGCTGAAGTAACCTTGCAACGTTGACTTGGGCACTGCCTGGAACGGAGGGGATCGTGGAACCGACACAAGAAAGCGTACCGGACGATGGCGCCGGCACGGCGCCCCCGGCGATGGCGGCGCCTGTCTCGCCGGCCCGCACGCGGCAAATGCTGCCGCCCAAGGGCTCGTGCTGGTATTGCGAGAAGCCGCTCGACAACGTCAAACGCTTCTGCGACAAGGAATGCGCCGACGCCTTCGACGAAGAGAAAGAATTTACGCGCTGAAGACTAGTTCTTCGCCGCCTGCAGCACCGCCAGCGCCGCCTCGAAGTCGAACTGATGCGCCGCCTCGGTCACCTCCTGAAACACCGCCACTCCCAAGCTCGCCGCGAGCACCGTCGCCGACTGCTCCAGCACATCGATGGCCGCGCCGTCGCCTTCTTCCAGCAGCCTGGCCAGATGCTGCACCAGCATGCGCGTCTCCGGCGGATGCTGGCCGCTGGACGCCGGCTCGGCCGGCGGTTGCTCGTCGGCCGCGTTCAACGCCGCGTCGATCGTGCCCATCAGGCAGCGCAGCGCGTGCTCCAGCTGCGCCAGCGGACCCATACATAACGCCGCCGGCCCGGCGCAGGCTTGCTCCAGCGTGCCCGCCAACAGATAGACCTGCTGGGCGCCGATCATGCCGGCCGCCCCCTTGAGCGTGTGAATGATGCGTTGCGCGCCGGTGGCGTCGCCGGCCGTCAGTTCGTTGCGCGCCTGGTTGGCGCTGTCCTGATAGCGTTGCCGGAAGCGGCGCAGGATTTGCAGGTAGAGGGCGCGGTCGCCCATCAACTGCTGCAAACCGGTTTCCACTTGCAGGATATGGCCCTCGGCGTGAACCGGTGAGGCTGGCGTGCTGGAAAGTGTCATGGGCGGGGCGTTATCGCGGATCGGTGGTTGGTCTAAGCCGTACGGAAACTGGAGTGTAGCCGTACGATAGCAGACCTTACCGGCCGCAACAACGCATGGGGTGTCCGCTCGGATTCAGCCGAGGGTCACTGCATGGTCGTGAACGACCAGGTGCGCGGCGCCGCCACCCCGTTCACCGTGCCGTCGAAGCTGACATCGTAGACGGTGCCGCGGCGAAGCGGCGCCAGCGGAATGATCGCCGCGCCTGCGGAAGAGGTGCGCGAATCGGTTGCGCTGCTGAGCAGAAGCGTGTTCAGCGCGCTGCCGCCGCGCGGCGCGATGGTGAAGCTGCGCACCACCACGCCGGCGCCGCCCCGGCCGCTGTCGGCGTGGACGCTGACCGGGTAGCCAACCAGGTCCTGGTTCGGCACCGGATCGGGCGATTCGGTATTGCTGGAGAAGCTGGTCGGCACGTTGGTCTGGTTGCTGATCGGGTAATTGACCAGTCTGCCCGCGCCGATGCCGGCGCCCAGGCCGTTGGTTGCCGTCAGGTCGGCGGTGAAGTAGGTGTAGCCGCCGGAGACGGTGGTGGCGCCGGTGCCGACTTCCTTGAACACCGGCTCGAACATCACGAAGCGGTGATAGATCGCGGTGATCAGCTCCTCCACCTGGTAAAAGCCGGACGTGTTCGTCGTGGCGGAGATGACTTCGCCGATCGCGCGGCCGCCGACCAGGCCATAGCCGGCCGCGCTCAGGCGGTTGGTCAGGGTGGCGCCGGTAAAGCCGGGCGCGCCAACGATTTGTTCGTGGGTGACGGTGTTGTTCAGGCGCAGATAGTTGGAATGTCCCAGCGCGGCCGTATCGACCTGGCTGTTACGCGACAGCACCGACAATCCCAGCTGGGCACGCCGGTAATTGAGCCAGTTGTAGCCGTCCAAAGCGGTGTTGCCCGTCAGCGTGGGTGCGCCGGGTTCTTGCACCGGCGGAGTGGTCTGATTGTTCGATGTCGTTGGCGCGGTCTGGCTGCTGCTGCCGCCGCCTCCGCCGCCACAGCCCGCGAGCAGCGCGGCGATCAGCAGCATTGCCGCCGGCAACGGGGAGCGGGAGAGTTGCCGGCTCTTATGGTTTGCCATGTTGAAAACTCCTGTGCGTATGGGCTTTTCGCCCGGACTGGCTACAGCGATTCTAAGCCAGATTGGGCCACCGCGGCACGCAATATGCTAGCCGGACCGGTTCGTACGGGACGGCTTGCGTAAAATGGTAAGCTAGCCCTTCAGCCAGCCATCCGCTGGCGCCGAGGGTATGCTTAACCTGGAAGTTGTCATTTGAAACCTATCAATCAAGCGCGCGTACGGCGCGCCAAGTTCGCTCTGCCCAGTATGGTGACGTTGATGTCCATCGCCTGCGGCTTCGGCAGTATCGTCATCTCGGTCGACAACGCGCTCGTCGGGTCCGCCGAGGACTACCGGCTGGCGGCCATTTTGCTGGTGCTGGCCGGCGTGTTCGACGCGCTCGACGGCTTTGTCGCGCGCGCCACCAACACCTCGTCCGAGTTCGGCATGCAGCTCGACTCCATCGCCGACGTGATGAATTTCGGCTGCGCGCCGGGGCTACTGCTGTATTGCTATGGATTCGTGCAACTGGGCGTGGACCATCCGACCCTGCTGCGGGCCGGCGGCATCGCCAGCTTCTTCTTTGTCGCCTGCGGGGCATTGCGGCTGGCGCGCTTCAATGTCAGTGTCGGCCGGACCGACCCGCGCTATTTCGTCGGCATGCCGATCACGGCGGGGGCGGCTTGCGTGGCGTCGGTGGTGGTGGCCTGGCCGGACCCGGCGGCCGCCACATGGCATGCGATTCTGGTCGTGTTGCTGTTGTTTGTGGTCGGCACGCTGATGGTGTCGACCGTGCGCTTCCCAAGTTCCAAGCAGAAGAAGAGCTGGGGCGCGCTGGCGTTGTTGGTGGTGAATCTGGGCTTGCTGGCCTGGTTGCAGGCCGCGTATTTCGTGCTGTTCTTCGTGGTGTACATCGCCTTCACGCTGGCGCTGAACCTGGCCTGGAAGAAGGGCTGGAAGGGGATCGCGCCGCCGGTCGTCTATGACGACATTTGAGGCGGCGCCTGGCGCGGGTCAGGCGACTTCGTGCCCGCGCGCCGCGCGCAGGATCTCAAACCACTGGCTGCGGCTCAACGTGAACTGCGCCGCCTCCACCGCCTCCGCCACCGCCTGAATCCGCCCCGACCCGGTCAGCGGAATAGGACGGCTCGGCAACTGCATAATCCACGCAAACACCACGCTGCCGAACGGACGCCCCACTTCGTCGGCGATCTTCTGGATCACCGCGCTCACCCGCACGCCCGCCGCATCGTCCTTGCTGAACAGGCGGCCGCCGGCCAGCGGCGACCAGATCATTGGCGAAACCCCCAGATCCTGCAAGCCGTCGAAGGTCTCGTCGAACATCGGCGCCACGCACAGCGGGGAGAACTCCACCTGGTTGGTCGCCAGCGCGATGCGGCGGTTCAGGCTCTCGAACTGGTGGCGGCTGAAGTTGGACACGCCGAAATGCCGCACCTTGCCCTCCTGGCGCAGACGGCCGAACGCTTCGGCGATCTCGTCGAAATTCATCAGCGGATCGGGACGGTGGATCAGCAGCAGGTCCAGATGATCGGTGCCCAGCTGGCGCAGCGAGTTTTCCGCCGACGCGATGATATGGCTGGCGCTGGTGTCATAGTGCTGGATCGTATGGTCCGGGCGCGCCGCGTTGATCAGCTTGATGCCGCACTTGCTCACCAGCTGCATGCGCGCGCGCAGCGATGGTTGCAGTGCCAGCGCCTCGCCGAATACCGCTTCCACGCCGTAGCCGCCGTAAATGTCCGCGTGGTCGAAACTGGTCACGCCCATTTCCAGGCACTGCTCGATGAACGACACCCGTTGCTGCGGCGTCAGGTTCCATTCGTTCATGCGCCACATGCCGGCGACGATGCGCGACAAGGTCGGGCCACCCTTGCTGGTGACGATGGACGGGCAGGACAGGTCGGTCGGCGGAACGTAGCTCATGAGCGTGCTTTCACAGGTGGCGGGAGTGCGCAGATTATACGAGAACCCTGTATTTAAGTTACAGAGATTGCGTCGCACCGCCCCAGTTTTTTCGCCATGCACAAGTTGTGCGCCAACCGTTCCACGGTATCATCGTTGCAGAAAAACGCTTCCGCAGAGGAGTATGACGTGGGATTTTTGTCTTTTCTGAGGTCGAAGGCGCAGCCCGCCACACCTGCCGCCGGCGTGTCCCTCATGGAGCCGCCGCCGGAGCCGCCACCGGTGCCGGCGGCGGTCAAGCCTTCCGCCGGCGATCCGGAGGCCATCGTCGTGCGCGCCGAGATCGTCGACACGCGCAGCCGCCTGCGCGGCTACCGGTTCTCGGTTCCCGTGGGCGCCAACGGGCTGCCATTGGCCGAGCAGCTGGCGATCGACACCATGGCCGCCGCCCGCCTGCCCGAGTTCGCGCAGGACCGCCTGTCGCTGGTGCAGCTGAGCATGGATGCTGTGGCATCCCGACATTACCTGCCGCTGATCGCGCCGCACACCATATTTATGCTGGATCGCAAGGCGACCGACCTGCCGGTGACGCAGATCGCCGAGCGCATGGCCGCGCTGCGCCAGTCCGGCTGCAAGGTCGCCTTGCGCGGCCTGTCGCTGGACGCCGAAGACGTGCCGCTGCTGGCGCTGTGCGACTTGGCGATGCTGTACTTGAATGAACATGCGCTGGCGGATTTCCAGACGCTCGCCAAGCAATTGCGCATGCGCTATCCGGACATGATGCTGGCGGTGGACGGCGTCGAGTCGTGGGACGAGCAGCGCATGTGCCTGTCGTGGGGCTGCGATTATTTCCTCGGCCACTACCTCACCACCAGCGACCAGGTCGATCCGGACGCCAAGATCGATCAAAGCCGGATGACGTCGATTGAGCTGCTGAACCTGCTGCGTACCGACGCCGAACTGCCCGCCATGATCGAGGTGGCCAAGCGCGACCCCGGCATGACGTTCCAGGTGCTGCAATGGGCCAATGCGCCGAGCAACGGCCAGGCCACCAAGGTCACCAGCCTGCAGCAGGCGTTCATGGTGCTGGGGCGCAATCAGCTGTATCGCGGGTTGACGGTGTCGATGTTCCGGCTGGGCGGCGGCGCCAATCGGGAGCGCGACGCGTCGCTGCTGGAAGTGGCGCTGACGCGCGCGCGTTTCCTGGAGACGTGCAGTCCGCTGCCGTTGGCCAAGCGGGACGAATTGTTCCTGGTGGGGTTGTTGTCGCTGTTCGATGTGCTGCTGGGCGTGCCGATGGCCAATCTGGTCGGCAAGATGCATCTGTCGGACGACATCCGCGATGTGCTGCTGGGCAGCGAGGGTGTTTACGGGCCGTATTTGATGATGGTGCTGCTGCTGGAGCGGGACAAGGTCGAGCGGGCATTGGAGATCGCGCGGACGCTGGGGATGGAGCCTGAGGGATTGGCGGAATGCGGACAAGCCGCCTTTCGATGGGCACAGGAATCGATGCGTTACACAGGAGACTCGGGAAACACGGGAAACACGGGAAACACGTAGGGCGGATTAGGCGGCACGCCGTAATCCGCCTATGCATGCGCCGTCGAAACGCACGCAATGGCGGATTACGCTGCGCTAATCCGCCCTACGTGCCTCCACGTGTATTTGCACTTCCAGGGCCAAATCGGCTGTTTTAGTTCATCCAGAGACGAATCGAATCCCAGGCGCGGCCGAAGATCGACGCTTCTTCGACGTTTTCCAGCGCCACCACCGGCAGTTCCAGCAGCGGTTTGCCGTCCACCATCATCTTCAGCGAGCCGACGCGGGTGTTCAGCGGCAGCGGCGCGACCAGCGGGTCCTTACGCTCCAGCACCGGCTTCATCTTGGCGGCGACACCCTTCGGCACCGTCACCATCACGTCGCTGGTGAAACCGATCTTGACCGCGCTTTGCGAGCCCTTCCAGATTTCCGGCGTCGCGATGGCCTGGCCCTTGGAGTACAGCTTGACCGTGTCGAAGTTCTGGAAGCCCCAGTTCAGCAGCTTCTGGCTTTCCTGCGTGCGCGTGTTGTCGGAATTGGTGCCCAGCACCACCGAGATCAGGCGGCGCTCGCTGGCGCCGTTCGGACGCCGCGCCGAGGCGATCATGCAATAGCCGGCCGCTTCGGTGTGGCCGGTCTTCATGCCGTCGACGGTCGGGTCCAGCCACAGCAGGCGGTTGCGGTTCGGCTGCGTGATCTTGTTGTAGGTGAAGCTCTTGACCGAGTCGATCTTGTAGAACTGCGGGAAGTCCAGGATCACGCGCTTGGCCAAGACCGACAGGTCTTGTGCCGTGGAGAAGTTATCCGGGCTCGGCAGGCCGTGCGGATTGGCGAAGCGGGTCGACTTCAAGCCCATGCGCTCGGCTTCCTTGTTCATCATGACGACGAAGGCCGATTCGTCGCCGGCGACCGCTTCGGCCAGCGCGACGGCGGCGTCATTGCCCGATTGAATCATCAGACCGTGCAGCAGGTCGTCGATGCTGACCGGCGTGGCCGGGTCGATGAACATCTTCGAGCTGGAAGCGTCGACCTTCCACGCCTTGGTCGAGACGTTGACCATCTGGTTCAAGGTGACCTTCTTGTCGCGCAGCGCGCCGAAGACGACGTAGGCCGTCATGATCTTGGTCAGCGAGGCCGGCTCGACGCGGGCGTTGGGATCTTGCGAGGCGATCACCTGGCCGCTGGTGGCGTCCAGCAATAGCCAGGATTTGGCGGCGATGGTAGGGGGCGGCAGGGTTTGGGCCACAGCGGCGGACATCAACATCACACTGGTGGCCAGTGCCGCGATCAATTTTTTCATGGGCTAATATTCGGTGATAAGGTTAAGAAGTGCGTAAAAAAACAGCGGGGATTATAGAGCGTTAATCCGCCGCGGCGGTGTCCGTTTCAGTACCGGCAACGTCGCCGGGACGGCGCCACAGCTGGGTCACCCAGCTTTTTATGTGTTGCAACTTGCGGTGGAAGAAGTGGTCGGCGCCCGGGATGACGATCACCGGGATTTCCTGCGGACGCAGCCAGTCGAGCACGTCGATCAGCGGGATGGTGTCGTCATTTTCGCCGTGGATCAGGATCGTGTCGGCTGGAATGTCGGCCATCTCCCATTTCTTGGCGGCGCTGCCGACCAGCACCAGGCGCTCGGCCGGCGTGCCGGCGGCGACCAGGCGCTGCGCCAGCTTCGACTGCACGAATGTGCCGAACGAGAATCCGCCCAGCGCCACCGGCAGGCCCGGATATTTCCCGGTCATCCAGGCGTGCAGGATGGCCATGTCGTCGGTCTCGCCGTGGCCGTGGTCGTGCACGCCCTCCGAGGCGCCGACGCCACGGAAGTTGATGCGCGCCACCACGTAGCCGAGGCTGGCGAAGGTGCGCGCCAGGGTGACGGCCACCTTGTTGTCCATCGTGCCGCCGTACAGCGGGTGCGGATGGGCCACCAGGGCGACGCCGACCGGCGTGTCGTTCTTCGGATAGTCGATCTGGCCTTCCATCAGGCCGGCGTTACCCGCCAAGGTGAATTTTTCGTTCTTGTTCATAGCTCTTTAGATTTTAAGACGGTCAACAATCTTGCCCTGTACCAGGTGGCTGTCGATGATTTCATCGATGTCGCTGGTGTCGACGTAGGTGTACCAGACGCCTTCGGGATAAACCACCAGCACCGGGCCTTCTTCGCAACGGTCCAGGCAGCCTGCCTGGTTGATGCGGACACCGCCGTGGCCGTTGATGTCGAGCTGCTTGCAGCGTTTCTTGGCGTGCTTTTGGGCGGTTTCGGCGCCGTGGTCGCCGCAGCTGTTGCGGCCGTCGTCACGCTTGTTCATGCAGAAGAAGACGTGGTGTTTGAAATACGGAGTGTCGCTCATGGCTATCTCTCTCGGAAAAAGTTGTCAGCCAGCGAGGCCAATGCTAGAGGCGCTATGATACCCGCCCTTGGCCGGCGCCGGTGTTTGGCTCTCTGGGCTCCCTGGGTTCCTTGTTGAGCTTGTGCGATGGCAACCACAGGAACCAGACCGCGAAGAACGGCCACAGCAGCGACAGGAATTGCGCCGCGCCATTGAAGTTGAGGAACTTGCCTTGCACCCATGTTTGCAAAGTGGCCACGAAATACGGGTTGGCGGGGGTGGTGTTGATGATCACAAGGCTCAGCAGCAAGGTGACCGCGCCCAGCCGCCGCTGCGCCACCTGTGGCGCGAAGGTCAGGCCGGCCAGCATGATGGCGCCGATCAGGAAGCCGCCCTCGGCGCCCGGCGTCACCCAGGCGAAGGCGTTCTCCGGCGAAAACAGCAGCGCCGTCGCCA
Organism: Oxalobacteraceae bacterium OTU3CINTB1; assembly: GCA_024123955.1. NCBI lineage: Bacteria > Pseudomonadati > Pseudomonadota > Betaproteobacteria > Burkholderiales > Oxalobacteraceae > Oxalobacteraceae bacterium OTU3CINTB1. Next base: position 6,852,838 of record CP099652.1, on the reverse strand, counting down.
GCGCCTTGACGACGATGGCCGAGCCGATCATGGCCGCCACCAGCAGCGCGCGCGGGGCCGGCTTGCGCAGCAGGCACAGCAAGGTGAGCGCCGCGCCCACCATGCCGCAGGCGGTGATGATGGTCTCCGACAGCCAGTATTGTTCGACCGTCAGCACCATGTCCGGGCGCACGTAGCTGGCCAGGTCGATCTCCATGTCGAGCAGCTGCGACAGCCAGTCCGACAGGATCGGCAGCAGCTGGCCCAGGCCGAACAGGAAGCTTTGCGGATAGATCTGCGCCAGCGGCCACAGCGCCAGCAGCACCAGGCCCTGGCTGGCGTGCGGCGCGAACCAGGCGCGCCGCAGCCGTTGCAGCGGGCTTTCGTCGAGCAGCCGCCGTACCGTCAGCACGCCGATCAGCGCGCCGACCGCGCAGCCGGCGGCGTTGGTGTAGAAGTCGAGGTTGGACGAGACGCGGCTGGGCAGATAGGTTTGCACCGCTTCCATCGTGCCGGACACCAGCAGCCCGCACACGGCGGCCAGCAGGAAGGCGAAGATGCCGCGGATGCGCGGGTACAGCGAGTAGACGATCAGCGCCCCCAAAGGCACGTAGCCGACCACGTTGATGATGGCGTCGAACTTGGTCCAGTAGCGCGGCATGCTCGAGGTTTCGAGGAAGATCAGCGGCGACAGGCCCTGGTTCTGCCAGCCGGAGAACGGGAACCAGCTGGCGTAGATGATCAGCAGCAGATAAGCCAGCAGCGCCGCGCGCGACAGCGGCGAGCCTTTGCGGACGTGCGCCGGAGCTGGCGGCGCCGATGCTGCCGGTTGTGTCATTGCCCCTGCGGCGGCAGCGCCGCCAGCCACACCAGCACGTCGGCGGCCAGCGCGTCGGAAGCGTCGGCCAAGGCGCGCGCGCCGCCGGCGGCGTCCGCGCTCGGCGCCGGGGCGCTGCGGGTGAAGGTCTTCTGGTCCACTAGGCGGTGGCTGCGGAACACCGAGGCGCGCAGGCTGATATTGCCGCTGCTTTGCGTGGCCGTCTCGAAGTTCTGGGCGAAGTCGTCGACCTCCAGCCGCAGCAGGTTGACGCTGGCGGCGGAGTCGGTGGTCGACAGCACCTTCACGCCGGCCTGCGCGATGCGCGCCTTCATGCGCTGCGTGACCAGCTGCAGCGGGGTGCTGGTCCACTGGTTGTAGGCGTAGGGGCGCGACTGGCGCGCGTCGGCGTACAGCAGGCGGTAATGCATGCGCTCCGTGTCGAGCGACGCCGGGCCGGTGGCGTCGGCGACGATGATGGCGCCGATGCCGTTCGCGCCTGCCGTCCGGGGTGGCGGCGGCAGCGGGCCGAAGTCGTAGTTGGCATTGGTTGGGCCTTTGCTGGCGCAGGCGCTGAGCAAAACGGCGGCGATGAGGGCGGCGCTGATGGTGGCGCGAGCGCGCAGGGTCGTGGTCATCGGTGATCCTTATTTGGTCGGAGCGGTAAAGCCTTCTTCCCCCGGGCCGGGCGGGGTGCCGGGAGCGCCGAAGATCAGGCTTTGCGGACGATCGTTAATCTTGTTCATGGTCTTGCGCAGCGCGCGCATCGACGAGCGGGTGTCGTCGGCCAGCGAGTTCACTTGCGGCAGCGTGTCCAGTTCCAGGCCGCCGGCCACCGATTCGACCGACAGGCCGATGCGGTCGACGGTGCCGCTCACGCGCGCGATCGGGCCGTCCGGCGCTTGCAGGCCGGTGGTCAGGCGATTGACGTCGGTCGCCAGCGCGTTGACGGAGACCAGCGTCCTTTGCACCTCGTTGGCCAGCGCCGGCAGCTTGACGATGGTCGGTTCCAGCTTGGCTGGCAGGTCGCGGTATTTGTTGGCGGTCTCGCTGACGTCTGCGAACGCCGCCAGCATGATCTTCTGGTTCTCGGGGCTGAGCAGGGTGTTGAGGCGTTTGGTCACTTCCTCGGTCTGCGACAGGATCTCCTTGCCGCGTTTTTCCACCTGGTCCAGGAAGCCCTGGCGCAGCGGGATGACGGCCGGCGCCTCGTTGCTGGTGGCCAGCAGCGGCGAACCGGTTTGCTCGTCGTCGAGCTGGATGAAGGCGATGCCGGTCACGCCCTGGTAGCCCAGGGTGGCGTAGGTGGTCTTGGTGATCGGCGCGTCGGTGTTGATGTTGAGGGTGACGAGGATCTGGCCGGCCATCTTGGGATTGAAGGCGATGCCGCCGACCTTGCCCACTTCCAGGCCGCGGTAGCGCACCGGCGCCTGCGGATTCAGGCCCGGCACCGATTGCGTGGTGGCGATCACGTACGGCGCCCGCTCGACGCGGTCGCGGTTGAACCAGATGCCGAACAGGATCGCCGCGATCAGCAGCGTGATCGTGAAAAAGCCGGTGGTGAGTGCGTGTGATCTGTTTTCCATCAGTGATCCTTGTTGGTTTTTTCGTCCAGCGTTTTTTCGTCCAGCGCCTCCAGTGCGCGGCGTCCCCGGTCGCCCAGGAAGAACTCCTTGATGAACGGGTGGTCGACCTTCAGCACATCCTGCAACGGGCCAAGGGCGATCACGTGTTTTTCCGCCAGTACGGCGATGCGCGTCGACAGCGCGAACAGCGTATCCAGATCGTGCGTGACCATGACGACCGTCAGCCCCAGTTCCCGGTGCAGCGATTTGATCAGCGATACAAACGCTTCCGACAGGTCGGGATCGAGGCCGGCGGTCGGCTCGTCGAGGAACAGCAGCTTCGGCTCCAGCGCCAGCGCACGGGCCAGCGCCACGCGCTTGACCATGCCGCCGGACAGGTCGGACGGCATCTTGACCGCATGTTCCGGTCCCAGGCCGACCATATTCATTTTCAGCAGCACGGCGTCGCGCACCAGGTCTTCCGGCAGCACCTGCAACTCGCGCATCGGCTGGGCGATGTTCTCGAACACCGTCAGCGCCGAATACAGCGCGCCTTGCTGGAACAGCATACCCCAATGGTTGCGCAGCTGCTGGAGCTGGGCCGGACCGATCTCGCTGATGTCTTCGCCGAACACGCGCACGCAGCCGCGCGCGGGACGTTCGAGGCCCAGCATCTGGCGCAGCAGGGTGGTCTTGCCGGTGCCGGAACCGCCGACGATCGACATGATCTCGCCCTGTTCGATTTCCAGGTTCAAGTCCTGGTGCACGACGGTGCGGCCGTATTTGGTCCACAGGCCGGTGATGTCGACGATCGGCACGCTGCCGTCGAGCGTCAGCTCACCGGTGCCGGCGCCCGGACCGCAGGCTTTTTCGGGGACGAGTGCAAGATCGGCCATCAGAACCCCACGCCGTTGAACAGGATGGCGAACACCGCGTCGGCCAGGATGACGACGGTGATGGCCGTGACCACCGAGGTGGTGGTGCCGCGTCCCAGGCTTTCCGTATTCGGCTTGATGCGCAGGCCGAAGTGGCACGACACCAGCGCGATCAGCATGCCGAACACCACGCCCTTGCCAAGGCCGATCATGTAGTTCGCCAGCGGCACCGCGTCCGGCAGCTTGGAGATGAAGTACTGCGGCGACAGGCCCAGTTCCACCTGCGCCGACAGCATGCCGCCGATCAGCGCCATCGAATCGGTCCAGATCACCAGCAGCGGCATCGAGATCGCCAGTGCCAGCACTTTCGGCATCACCAGGCGGAAGCCGTGCGAGATGCCCATCACCAGCATGGCGTCCAGTTCCTCGGTGACCCGCATCACGCCCAGTTGCGCGGTGATCGAGGAGCCCGAGCGGCCGGCGACCAGGATCGCCGCCAGCAGCGGTCCCAGTTCGCGGATGACGCTCATGCCGAGCAGGTTGACCAGGTAGATGTCGCCGCCGAAGGCGCGCAGCTGCTGCGCGGAGAGGAACGACAGCACCACGCCGATCAGGAATCCGACCAGCGCCGTGATGCCCAGCGCCTGGAAGCCGGCGTGGAAGATGTTGGCCGAGATTTCCTTCCACGGACCGCGTTGCGGCGCGCGGACGAAGCGCCACAGGTCCAGCGTCAGTTGGCCGATCAGCGCGATGAAGCCGGCCATGTGCTCGAAGAACAGCAGCATCGCGAAGCCGAGCTTCATCACCCACGTCAGGCGCGCCTGGCGTGGACGCGGCAGTTCGAGCTTGCCGGTGGTTTCGAGCCGGTTGAAGAATTCTTCCTGCCCGGGCGCCAGGTGCAGGTCGGGCGGGCGGGTTTTGCCCCAGGCGTTCCAGAACAGCTGGGCGCCGATATGGTCCATGCTGTCGATCGCCGACAGGTCCCAGCGGACTTTGTCGGCCTTGAGGGATTTCAGCAGCCCGGTGATGGTGGCCATCGCCTTGCCCTGCGCCAGAGCGTGCACTTGCCAGGTGCCGCCCGCCGCGACCGACGGGCCGTTGGCGGCACCAGGATTGAGGGTGAGGGTAGGCTCTTGGGCTGTAGGCATTACGTCAGTTTAAGGGAGTTTGGCCGGGTCCGCCATAGGTGTTCGTAGGATGCGCTAAAGGCGAAACCCGCACCGCCAGGCGGGGTCGTACCCAGTGGGGTACGACCCCAGGCTCCGGTTTGCGGGTTGGCGGCATCAGGCGGCCAGCCTGCGCGCCTGCCGTTTGGGCGCCGGCGTCTCCGCCGGTTTCGGCTTGGCGCCGGCGTAATCGCTGGCCAGCAGCGCGTCGGCGTCCGCCTTGTCCATTCCGCGTTCCTGCAAATAGCGCGACACCATGGCCACCAGCCGCTCCAGCGCAATGCGGTGGGTGGCGTCGGTATTCGCGTACAGCCAATCCGAGAAGGCCATGAAATGTTCGAACGCCGAATCCCCCAGCAGCACCGGCAGCGTATTGCCGAAGCGGCCCGAGTTGGCCACCAGGTCCCAATAACGGGCGAAGCGCACCAGCCGCTGCATGGTCGGGAAGTCGATATCGCGGTTGGCCAGGATGGTGTAGGGCGCATACGGCTCGAACACCAGCCCGAATTCCTGCGTGTGGCGGATGATCGGCGTGCCGCGCAGGCGCTTGAGGATACCGAACTGGATTTCGTGCGGATCGAGCGCCCACAGCTTGTTGAAGCCTTCGGCGAAGCTCTCCACCGTCTCGCCGGGCAGGCCGGCGATCAGGTCCACGTGCATGTGGGCGTTGGAGTGGTCGGTCAGCCAGCGGATATTGTCGGCGGCCTTCTGGTTGTCCTGCTTGCGGCTGACCAGCGTCTGCACCGCCGGATTGAAGCTCTGGATGCCGATCTCGAACTGCAGCGCGCCAGGCGGGAACTTGCTGATGCCCTCTTTCAGTGCGTCGGGCAGGTGGTCCGGCACCAGCTCGAAGTGGGCGTAGACCGGATCGTCCGGGTTGGCCTCCAGCTTATCGAGGAAGAACTGCATGATCTTCAGGCTGGTCTTGATATTCAGGTTGAAGGTGCGGTCGACGAACTTGAACAGCCGCGCGCCGCGCGCGTGCAGCAATTCCATCTCCGCCAGGAAGCTCTCCAGCGCGAACGGCCAGGCCGTCTTGTCCAGCGCCGACAGGCAGAATTCGCACTTGAACGGGCAGCCGCGCGAGGCTTCCACGTAGATCGTGCGGTTTTTAATATCGTCGTCGGTATAGAGGGAGTAGGGCAGCTTAATCTCGGCCATTGGCGGCTGCACGCCGGCGTGCACCTTCATCAGCGGTTTAGGGCCGTTGAGGATCTCGCCGCACAGCTTGGGGAAGGTGACGTCGCCCCAGCCGGTGATCAGGTAGTCGGCCAGCTTGACGATTTCCTGCTCGTTCGATTCGTACGACACTTCAGGCCCGCCCAGCACCACCATCACGTGCGGCGCCACGCGCTTGAGCATGGCGATAACTTTGGTCGATTCCTCGACGTTCCATATATAGATACCGAAACCGACGATCTTCGGCGCGTGCGCCAGGATGCGTTCGACGATCTCGGTGGTCTTGGCGCCGATGACGAATTCCTGCAAGCGCGTTTGCTCCTGGAGCTCTCCCATATTCGCTAATAGATAGCGCAATCCCAGCGAGGCGTGGGTGTAGCGGGCGTTGAGGGTGGTGAGCAGGATGGACATGACGCGCTTTGGATCGGTAAAAGCGACATTTTACGCTGTCGCTCTTGTCAGCAGTCGAACCCTTTGTTATAGTTCGCCTCCCCGCAAAACGGCGACGCAGAACAAGGTGTTGCAGAGTGAAGCGGGGCAAAAAATAGAGTTGACGAGATAAACGAAACAGTTCATAATCTTGCCTCTTCGCTGATGAACACAACGCTTCTTCAGCAAGCAGTACCAAACAAAGTTCTTTAAAAATTAACAGTCGATAAGTGTGGACGTTTGATGAAAGTGCACGCGGGACTTCGGTTCCGCGATACTTAAAATATCAAATGTTCACAAGAAGTAATGAAATAGGCGCTACGAAAGTAGTGGCCTGTCAGTATTTTGAGTGAGCGACCTCTTAGTAATAAGAGTGCCGGTAAAACGGCAAAAGTAACAGAGATTAAACTGAAGAGTTTGATCCTGGCTCAGATTGAACGCTGGCGGCATGCCTTACACATGCAAGTCGAACGGCAGCGCGGGGCAACCTGGCGGCGAGTGGCGAACGGGTGAGTAATATATCGGAACGTACCCTGGAGTGGGGGATAACGTAGCGAAAGTTACGCTAATACCGCATACGATCTAAGGATGAAAGTGGGGGATCGCAAGACCTCATGCTCCTGGAGCGGCCGATATCTGATTAGCTAGTTGGTAGGGTAAAAGCCTACCAAGGCATCGATCAGTAGCTGGTCTGAGAGGACGACCAGCCACACTGGAACTGAGACACGGTCCAGACTCCTACGGGAGGCAGCAGTGGGGAATTTTGGACAATGGGCGCAAGCCTGATCCAGCAATGCCGCGTGAGTGAAGAAGGCCTTCGGGTTGTAAAGCTCTTTTGTCAGGGAAGAAACGGACCTTTCTAATACAGGGGTCTAATGACGGTACCTGAAGAATAAGCACCGGCTAACTACGTGCCAGCAGCCGCGGTAATACGTAGGGTGCAAGCGTTAATCGGAATTACTGGGCGTAAAGCGTGCGCAGGCGGTTTTGTAAGTCTGTTGTGAAATCCCCGGGCTCAACCTGGGAATGGCAATGGAGACTGCAAGGCTAGAGTTTGGCAGAGGGGGGTAGAATTCCACGTGTAGCAGTGAAATGCGTAGATATGTGGAGGAACACCGATGGCGAAGGCAGCCCCCTGGGTCAAAACTGACGCTCATGCACGAAAGCGTGGGGAGCAAACAGGATTAGATACCCTGGTAGTCCACGCCCTAAACGATGTCTACTAGTTGTCGGGTCTTAATTGACTTGGTAACGCAGCTAACGCGTGAAGTAGACCGCCTGGGGAGTACGGTCGCAAGATTAAAACTCAAAGGAATTGACGGGGACCCGCACAAGCGGTGGATGATGTGGATTAATTCGATGCAACGCGAAAAACCTTACCTACCCTTGACATGGATGGAATCCCGGAGAGATTTGGGAGTGCTCGAAAGAGAACCATCACACAGGTGCTGCATGGCTGTCGTCAGCTCGTGTCGTGAGATGTTGGGTTAAGTCCCGCAACGAGCGCAACCCTTGTCATTAGTTGCTACGAAAGGGCACTCTAATGAGACTGCCGGTGACAAACCGGAGGAAGGTGGGGATGACGTCAAGTCCTCATGGCCCTTATGGGTAGGGCTTCACACGTCATACAATGGTACATACAGAGCGCCGCCAACCCGCGAGGGGGAGCTAATCGCAGAAAGTGTATCGTAGTCCGGATTGTAGTCTGCAACTCGACTGCATGAAGTTGGAATCGCTAGTAATCGCGGATCAGCATGTCGCGGTGAATACGTTCCCGGGTCTTGTACACACCGCCCGTCACACCATGGGAGCGGGTTTTACCAGAAGTAGGTAGCTTAACCGCAAGGAGGGCGCTTACCACGGTAGGATTCGTGACTGGGGTGAAGTCGTAACAAGGTAGCCGTATCGGAAGGTGCGGCTGGATCACCTCCTTTCTAGAGTGGCACGAACCCGTTAAACGGTTCACTCATCAAGCGTTCACACTTATCGACTGTCAATATAAAGAACAGCATTTGGGGCTGTAGCTCAGCTGGTTAGAGCACCGTGTTGATAACGCGGGGGTCGTTGGTTCGAGTCCAACCAGCCCTACCAGTTTCTGCCTGTAGTACATCTCAGGGGGATTAGCTCAGCTGGGAGAGCACCTGCTTTGCAAGCAGGGGGTCGTCGGTTCGATCCCGTCATCCTCCACCAAAAAGTTCAAATGTAAGCAACGCCAATCGCGTGTGTTTAGATTTGGTCTTTTAGAGATCAAGTGCTGTACGTTCTTTAACAATCTGGAAGAAGTAAGTAAATTTTTATTGATCGCGACACCGACAGGTGGCGCGATGGGTAATGATTGTATGTATCAACAAACGCAACAACGTAGTACTTCTTATTCCTATAAACGCTCCTTGTTTAGTCGCAGGGGCTAACGTTATAGGGACAAGTGAATAAGTGCACATGGTGGATGCCTTGGCGATTACAGGCGATGAAGGACGTAGTAGCTTGCGATAAGCTGCGGGGAGCTAGCAAACAAGCTTTGATCCGCAGATTTCCGAATGGGGAAACCCGGCCTTTTAGGTCATTGCATACTGAATACATAGGTATGCAAAGCGAACGCGGCGAACTGAAACATCTAAGTAGCTGCAGGAAAATAAATCAACCGAGATTCCCAAAGTAGTGGCGAGCGAAATGGGAAGAGCCTGCACGTTTTAGCATGACGCATAACAGAATCCTCTGGAAATAGGAGCCATAGCGGGTGATAGCCCCGTATGTGAAATGCGATGTGTGGAACTAAGCGTGCGACAAGTAGGGCGGGACACGAGAAATCCTGTCTGAATATGGGGGGACCATCCTCCAAGGCTAAATACTCGTAATCGACCGATAGTGAACCAGTACCGTGAGGGAAAGGCGAAAAGAACCCCGGGAGGGGAGTGAAATAGATCCTGAAACCGTGTGCATACAAACAGTAGGAGCGGACTTGTTCCGTGACTGCGTACCTTTTGTATAATGGGTCAGCGACTTACATTCAGTGGCAAGGTTAACCATATAGGGAAGCCGTAGAGAAATCGAGTCCGAACAGGGCGATAGTCGCTGGGTGTAGACCCGAAACCAAGTGATCTACTCATGGCCAGGATGAAGGTGCGGTAACACGCACTGGAGGTCCGAACCCACTAATGTTGAAAAATTAGGGGATGAGCTGTGGGTAGGGGTGAAAGGCTAAACAAACTTGGAAATAGCTGGTTCTCTCCGAAAACTATTTAGGTAGTGCCTCAAGTATCACCATCGGGGGTAGAGCACTGTTATGGCTAGGGGGTCATCGCGACTTACCAAACCATTGCAAACTCCGAATACCGATGAGTGCGAGCTTGGGAGACAGACGTCGGGTGCTAACGTCCGGCGTCAAGAGGGAAACAACCCAGACCGCCAGCTAAGGTCCCAAAGATTGGCTAAGTGGAAAACGAAGTGGGAAGGCTAAAACAGTCAGGATGTTGGCTTAGAAGCAGCCATCATTTAAAGAAAGCGTAATAGCTCACTGATCGAGTCGTCCTGCGCGGAAGATGTAACGGGGCTAAGCCAGTCACCGAAGCTGCGGATATGCGCAAGCATATGGTAGGAGAGCGTTCTGTAAGCCTGCGAAGGTGTCTTGTAAAGGATGCTGGAGGTATCAGAAGTGCGAATGCTGACATGAGTAGCGATAATGGGGGTGAAAAGCCCCCACGCCGTAAGCCCAAGGTTTCCTGTTCAACGTTCATCGGAGCAGGGTGAGTCGGCCCCTAAGGCGAGGCAGAGATGCGTAGCTGATGGGAAGCAGGTTAATATTCCTGCACCGTCGTATGATGCGATGGGGGGACGGATCGCGGAAGGTTGTCCAACTGTTGGAATAGTTGGTTGCTGCTTCATAGAAGGCGCTTAGGCAAATCCGGGCGCGTAATTCAAGGGAGTGGGACGAGAGACTTAGGTCTCGAAGCAATCGGAAGTGGTTCCAAGAAAAGCCTCTAAGCTTCAGTCATACGAGACCGTACCGCAAACCGACACAGGTGGGCGAGATGAGTATTCTAAGGCGCTTGAGAGAACTCGGGAGAAGGAACTCGGCAAATTGGTACCGTAACTTCGGGAAAAGGTACGCCCTTGTAGCTTGGCTGATTTACTTCAGTAGGGTGAACGGGTTGCAATAAACTGGTGGCTGCGACTGTTTAATAAAAACACAGCACTCTGCAAACACGAAAGTGGACGTATAGGGTGTGACGCCTGCCCGGTGCTGGAAGATTAAATGATGGGGTGCAAGCTCTTGATTGAAGTCCCAGTAAACGGCGGCCGTAACTATAACGGTCCTAAGGTAGCGAAATTCCTTGTCGGGTAAGTTCCGACCTGCACGAATGGCGTAACGATGGCCACACTGTCTCCTCCCGAGACTCAGCGAAGTTGAAGTGTTTGTGATGATGCAATCTACCCGCGGCTAGACGGAAAGACCCCATGAACCTTTACTGTAGCTTTGCATTGGACTTTGAATCAATCTGTGTAGGATAGGTGGGAGGCTTTGAAGCGGGGACGCCAGTTCTCGTGGAGCCAACCTTGAAATACCACCCTGGTTCATTTGAGGTTCTAACCTTGGCCCGTTATCCGGGTCGGGGACAGTGCATGGTAGGCAGTTTGACTGGGGCGGTCTCCTCCTAAAGTGTAACGGAGGAGTTCGAAGGTACGCTAGGTACGGTCGGACATCGTGCTAATAGTGCAATGGCATAAGCGTGCTTAACTGCGAGACTGACAAGTCGAGCAGGTACGAAAGTAGGACATAGTGATCCGGTGGTTCTGTATGGAAGGGCCATCGCTCAACGGATAAAAGGTACTCTGGGGATAACAGGCTGATTCCTCCCAAGAGTTCATATCGACGGGGGAGTTTGGCACCTCGATGTCGGCTCATCACATCCTGGGGCTGTAGCCGGTCCCAAGGGTATGGCTGTTCGCCATTTAAAGTGGTACGTGAGCTGGGTTTAAAACGTCGTGAGACAGTTTGGTCCCTATCTGCCGTGGGCGTTGGAAATTTGAAGGGGGCTGCTCCTAGTACGAGAGGACCGGAGTGGACAGACCTCTGGTGTACCGGTTGTCACGCCAGTGGCATTGCCGGGTAGCTAAGTCTGGAAGAGATAACCGCTGAAAGCATCTAAGCGGGAAACTTGCCTTAAGATGAGATTTCCCAGAGCCTTGAGCTCTTTGAAGGGTCGTTCGAGACCAGGACGTTGATAGGTCAGGTGTGGAAGTGCAGTAATGCATTAAGCTAACTGATACTAATTGCCCGTACGGCTTGTCCCTATAACCTTAGCAGGTTGTGGTGAATGAGAAGTGCGTTGAGGCGTTCGTTGATACACAACTTCATTACCCCATTTACTTACTTCTCCAGATTCTGAGCAACGTTCACAAGAACGCGGCTCGTACAAGTCAATGCCTGATGACCATAGCAAGTTGGTCCCACCCCTTCCCATCCCGAACAGGACCGTGAAACAACTCTGCGCCGATGATAGTGCTGCAACCAGTGTGAAAGTAGGTTATCGTCAGGCTAGTTATATAGAAAAACCCCCATCCGCCTAAACGCGCTCAAGATCGCGTTTAGTGCAGGTGGGGGTTTTTTGCGTTTATAAACTCGTCCCCAACCGCTTCCCAAGGCAAAGCAACGTCAACGTCGGCGGCAATCCCCAAGGCCCGGGAATCACGGACGCATCACAAACAAACAGATTCCGCGTAGTCGTTTGCAAATTACCGTCCACCACATCGCCTATACGCAAACTCCCTCCGGGATGCGCTGCGAAATGCCAGCTTTTAAAGATCTTCTTCGCCCCGGCCGCCCGCAGAATCTCGCGCGCCATGCCAACCCCGGACGCCAACTTCGCCCGATCCCCTGCGGTCAGCGTCTTATCCACCCATCGCGGCCCGACACCCCCTCCAATATCGTCGCGTATCTTCACCATCAAAGTCAGCGTTCGCGCATGCGACATCAACCGGTCGAGCCGCCCGACCTGCGCCGCGAACGCCTGATACATCGGCTTCGGCAAAGTCATATCCGCCAGCGCGATCCCTTCCTCGTGCAAATACATCCCGGCCGCCATCGGCACTTCGGCGCCGCCGTCGATATCATCCACGACACCCATGACCGCGATCACCGGATCGCTGAAGAAAGCGCTGCTTTCCGCATGCAGGCCAGAGCGATGCAGCAGACGCGGACTACCGATGCCGCCTGCGGCCAACACCACGTTCGCGCCAAATGCCTGGTGTATTTCACCACCGCGCCGATATCGCACGCCGACGGCACGGCCTTTCTCCACAATCACTTGTTCCACTTTGGCTTCGTCGAGCAGGACCGCGCCGAGCTGGACGGCCTCGTCGATGAAATCGCGCGCTGTCCACTTGGCGCCGAACGGGCAACCATAGACGCAACGCCAGCAACCGGTGCGGCAAGATTGTGGACGAATTAGTTTATCGAGCTTGCGCCACCCCAGCTTGCGCGCCAGGGCGCCTTGCTGAATGCGTTTGGCCATCGGGCCGATCAACTCGTCCGGCAGTGGTGCCATTGGCAACTCCGCGCGTAGCGATTCCAGCGCCGGCGCCAGATCGATGCCGTGGGCGGCGAACATGGACAACGGAGGCGGCGCGGCAGTGGCGAAATTGATGGTGGTGGTGCCGCCGGCCGCGATACCGCTGACCAGCAGCGAAGCGTCGCGATGGATGAAAGCGCCTTTACCGGGAACGGCGGCGATGCCCGCCATTTGCGACAGTGTCCCTTGCAGCGGCGCAGCGCTTCCCTGTTCCAGTATCAGTACGCGCAATTGCCTGCGCGCCAGTTCTCGCGCGACGCTGGCGCCGCCGGGTCCGCTGCCGACAACGATCGCGTCAAACGTCTGGGCTACTTGCTGGTTCATGGGGATATTCCTATATGAGGCGTTCACCTTAGCGCATTTCGGGCTCGCTTGCGCAAACACATAACCCGTTTGCGTCAGCGGGTCACTATCCTGATTCCACAACTTTGCAGGAGCGTTGACATGAGCGATACCAGCGAGCACAACAGAATGGCCGAAAAATTGACCGGACCGGTTTCAGCGATATTGGATAAGCACCGCGCGACCATCATGCCCATGTTGGGCGGGGGCTCGGGATCGATCACGCAGGCGGCGCTGCGCAATGATGAGGCGGTGCGCAAGGTTGCGGGGTATTGTTATTTGATGCTGCCGGGGTTGGTGAGGCTGGCGGTGAAGGAGCCGGTGTTTGTCGATTTTGTGTTGAACAATCGGGAGCGGTTGCTGGATAAGTTGGTGGAGAAGGCCGCGTAATTTTCGGACGTCGCGGGCGGAGCATGCATGGCGGATTACGGCGTTGCCTAATCCGCCCTACGTGTCTCCGTGGTTTTTGAATTTTCCTGTCGTTAGAATTGGTATTGCGCGCTTGCGCCGACCAACCAGTTGCGTTGCGGGGCCGCTTCATAATAGCGCTTGTTGGTGTCGCCGACGATCACCGAGCCGACGTAGTTTTTATCCAGCAGGTTATTCAGCCGCACGAATTGTTTGAAGCGCCAGCCTCGCCACTGCTGCTTGGCGCTGACCCGCGCATTCAATATGCCGTAGCCTGGCGCCGGCTGGTCCACATTCCCATCGTCCGCATAGATCTTGCTGCTGGCGATCGCTTCCAGGCCGGCGCCATAACGGTCGCCGGCATCCTTCCACGCCACTTCCGCGTAGGCGTTGGCGTTTGGCACGCCGGGCAGGCGGCTACCTTCCAGCACCGCGCCGTAGCTCTGATCGTAGATCGCGCGCAGGCTGGTCAGCGCGACACGCGTGCTCAAACCGTGGCGCCACGCCGAGTCGAGCGATACTTCCAAACCCTGCCGCAAGGTCTTGCTGGCGTTGCGATAGCTGGTGCGGCCGCCGCCGCTGCTGTCGACCACCACCTCATCCGTCGTGCGGACCTGGAATACGGCGGCGTTAATGCTGGTGCGCTCGTCCAGCTTGCTCTTGATGCCCGCTTCCAGATGCGTGCTCTTGGCCGGCTGCAGGCCGAAGTTGAAGCCGCCGCCGGTGCCCGAGTAGAACAGTTCGTTGAGCGTCGGCGTTTCGAAACCGCGCGCGGCGCTGGCGTAGACGTTGAGCATCGGCGACACGCGGTACAGCACGCCCAGCACGGGCGTGGTGTGGCTGTACTCCAGGCTGCCGCTGTCGTTGCCATTGCTCAGGAAGCGGTCGTCCACGGAAATCTTCACGGTGCTGCGGCGCAGGCCCGCGCTCAGCATCCAGGGACCTGATTGCCATTCGGCCTGCACATACGGATCGAGATTGGAGACCTTGTCCTGCTCGTCGCGGCGCAGCGCGCCCTTCACGCCCAGCTGGGCGCCGATGAAGTTCTCGTAGCCCTCGCGGCCATCGGTGGAGCGGCCGTATTCCACGCCAACCGTCGTACTCAACTTGCCGCCCGCCAGCTGGCTGACGTGCATCCAGCTCAGGTCGGTGCCGTAGAAGTCGCGGTCGAAATTCACCACGCCGCCCGAGTGCGTCGGCGGCGCCTGGAAGCCGCGCGAAAACGCCTGGTACTGGATGACTTCGCGATTGCCGCCGTAGGCCGTCACGCGCAGCCGATCCTCGCCGAAGCGCTGCTCCCATGTCGCGCCCACTTGCGTGTGGTCGATGCTCTTGCGGGTGTTGTAGCGGTCGGCCAGCGTGCGCTTCGGCACTTGGGTATCGGTGGCGTCGGTTTCGCCCGCGCGCGGGTCGCGCTGATAGGTGGCCCAAGTCACGCCCAAGGGATCTTGCGTGTCGTCCTGGCGCAGCGCGTTGGCGACGATGGTCAGCTTGGCGTTGTCCATCGGCTCCACGGTCAGCTTGGCAAACGCCTGGTCGCGCGTGGCGGCGCTGTGCGCGCGGTAGCCGTCGGTTTCGAAGCGGGACGCGTCGAGGACGTAGCCGACACCGGCTTGCTTGCCCTGCGCGTTGACGTCGGCCTTGCGGGTGCCGTAGCTGCCGGCGGTGAGATTGGTTTCGATGGTGGGCGCGCCTTCGCCGTCGCGCGTGAACATCTGGATCACGCCGCCGGAGTGGTTGCCGTAAATGGCGGAGAACGGACCGCGCAATACTTCGATGCGTTCCGCCATGTCGAGATTGAAGGTGGCGGCTTGGCCTTGGCCATCGGGCATGCTGGCCGGAATGCCGTCGGCGATCAGCCGCACGCCGCGCACGCCGAAGGTCGATCGGGCGCCAAAGCCGCGCGATGAGATCTGCAAGTCCTGCGCATAGTTGTGGCGGTTCTGCGCCACCAGGCCGGGTACCGCCGCCAGCGCCTCGGAAGCGTTCACCCGCGCCTGCGATTCATGGATGCGCGCGGCGTCGACGACGTCGATCGCGGCGGGCATGTCGAAGACGGTGTGGCCGACGCGCGTGGCGCTGACAACAACGACCTCGACCGGCGCGTCTGCATTGTCCGCGTTGTCGGCGGCTGTGGCCAGGCTGGAAGCACCAAGCGCAAACAGCGCGGCGACGGCATTAAGTTGAATTGGGGAACGCTTCATGTTTTCTCCGAGTGGGCAGCCTGCAATATACCTGCCCGACGCAAAAAGTGCGTCGCGGTTGCTCCAGCGGTGTGTCAAAACTGAACACTTTTACAGGCGCGCAAAGGGGGAAATCCCCGGACGTCCCCGTCGAGGCGGCTGGCACGGTGTTTGCGAAAGAAAGATGGTCACCACACCACATCACCACAGCAGAAAGAGGACGACATGAATCTCGCAGACATCAGCAAACTGGGCGTAGCCAATCCATTCAAGCCACGGTACGACAACTACATCGGCGGCAAGTTCGTCGCGCCGGTCAAGGGCGAATATTTCGGCAACATCACGCCGATCACCGGCCAGGTGTTTTGCGAAGTGGCGCGCTCGACCGCTGAAGACATCGAGTTGGCGCTCGACGCCGCGCACGCCGCCAAGGAGGCCTGGGGCAAGACCTCGCAGACCGAGCGCGCCAACATCCTGAACAAGATCGCCGACCGCATGGAGGCGAACCTGGCCTTGATCGCCACCGCCGAGACCATTGACAACGGCAAGCCGATCCGTGAGACCACCGCCGCCGACATTCCGCTGGCTATCGACCATTTCCGTTACTTCGCCGGCTGCATCCGCGCGCAGGAGGGTTCGGTGGCGCAGATCGATTCGGAAACCTACGCCTACCACTTCCACGAGCCGCTCGGCGTGGTCGGCCAGATCATTCCGTGGAACTTCCCGATCCTGATGGCGGTGTGGAAGCTGGCGCCCGCGTTGGCGGCCGGCAATTGCGTGGTGTTGAAACCGGCCGAGCAGACGCCGGCGTCGATCATGGTGCTGCTGGAAATCATCGCCGATCTGTTGCCGCCTGGCGTGTTGAACATCGTCAACGGATTCGGGCTGGAAGCGGGCAAGCCGCTGGCGTCGAACAAGCGCATCGCCAAGATCGCTTTCACCGGTGAAACCGGCACCGGCCGCCTGATCATGCAGTACGCCGCGCAGAACCTGATTCCGGTGACCCTGGAGCTGGGCGGCAAGTCGCCGAACATCTTCTTCGCCGATGTGATGGACGCCGACGACGCCTTCTTCGACAAGTGCCTGGAAGGGTTCGCCATGTTCGCGCTGAACCAGGGCGAGGTGTGCACCTGCCCGTCGCGCGTGCTGATCCAGGAATCGATCTACGAGAAATTCATTGAGCGCGCGCTGGCCCGCGTGGCCGCGATCAAGCAGGGCAATCCGCTCGACGCCTCCACCATGCTCGGCGCGCAGGCGTCGCAGGAGCAGTTGGAAAAAATCATGTCGTACATCGACATTGGCAAGCAGGAGGGCGCCGAGCTGCTGGCCGGCGGCGAGCGCAACATGCAGGGCGGCGACATGAAGGATGGCTACTATGTGCGTCCGACCGTGTTCAAGGGCGACAACAAGATGCGCATTTTCCAGGAGGAGATTTTCGGGCCGGTGGTGTCGGTCACGACCTTCAAGGACGAGGCCGACGCGCTGCGCATCGCCAACGACACGCTGTACGGGCTGGGCGCGGGGCTGTGGACGCGCGACGGTTCGCGCGCCTTCCGTGTCGGCCGCGCGATCCAGGCCGGCCGTGTCTGGACCAATTGCTACCACCTGTATCCGGCACATGCCGCGTTCGGTGGCTACAAGCAATCCGGCATCGGCCGCGAGAACCACAAGATGATGCTGGACCACTATCAGCAAACCAAGAACTTGCTGGTCAGCTATAGCCCCAACGCCTTGGGCTTCTTCTGACCATGGGCGCGGCCATCGCCCGTGTCACGGCCACGCCGGCGGCGCTCGAGCTGATCGCCGCGCTGCGCGACCGGCACGGGCCGCTCATGTTCTTCCAGTCCGGCGGCTGCTGCGACGGCAGCACGCCGATGTGCTACCAGGCGGGCGAGTTCAACATTAGCGATACGGACGTGTTTCTGGGTGAACTGGATGGCGCGCCGTTTTACATGGGGTGCGAGCAGTTCGCCTATTGGGAGCATACGCAGCTGATCATCGACGTCGTCGCCGGCAATGGCGGCATGTTCTCGCTCGACAACGGCACCGGCAAGCGCTTCCTGACGCGCTCGCGCTTGTTCAGCGACGAGGAGGTGTCGCTGTTGAAGCAACAGGCGTAGCGCTATTTGAGGTTCGGCACCTTACGGTAAATCGTGTTGCGCGAAATGCCAAGGGCGCGCGCGGCGGCGGAAACATTGCCGCCGTGCGCCGCCAACGCCTTGTTGATGGCGTGAATCTCCATCTCTCCCAGGTTGGCATCGGCGCCGTTGCCGCGCTGCTGTGGCGCCTGCTCGCCATCCTCTTCAATATCGTCCAGAAAGTCGTCGGGCATATGGCGCAGGCAGATCTCCTGTTCATCGCCGGCCATGACCACCGCCGTGCGCAGCAGGTTGGTCAACTGCCGAAAATTCCCCGGCCAGCGGTGGCGCCGGAACAGCCGAAGGATTTCCTCCGAAACACGATAGCGGCCACTCTCCGCCTCGGTCGCGAGAATCTTCTTGACCACGCTCTCCAGATCGGTCCGATCACGCAGCGGCGGCAGCTTGACCACCAGCCCGTTCAGCCGGTAATACAAGTCCTCGCGGAACAAACCTTTGGCGATGCGTTCGCGCAGATTGTGATTGGTCGCGCAGATCAGTTCCACATTGACCGGTATCGACTTGTCGCTGCCGAGCGGGGTGACCACGCGCTCCTGTAGTACGCGCAGCAACCTCGCCTGCAGGCTGTACGGCATGTCGCCGATCTCGTCGAGGAACAGCGTGCCGCCGTTAGCCTGCAATATCTTGCCGACCGCGCCTTTTTTGCGCGCGCCGGTGAAGGCGCCATCCTCATAGCCGAACAGTTCCGACTCGATCAGCGTCTCCGGGATCGACGCGCAGTTGACGGCCACGAAAGGGCTCATCGCGCGCGGCGAATCGTTATGGATCGCCTGGGCCAGCAACTCCTTGCCGGTGCCGGTTTCGCCCATGATCATGATGGGAATGTCGTGGCCCAGCACGCGCGTGACCTTGTCGATCACTAACTCGAGTTGGGGATCGCCGGTGCGCAGGTAGCGCAGGCCGGACAGGCGGCGTTTGGCCGCCGCAGCCTGGGTGGCGCTGGGCCGCTCGGCGCGTTCCGTTTTGTCGTGCGTCAGCGATTGCTGGAATACACCGTTGCTCAGCCGAAGCTGGGCGCGGCCGGCCACGCGCACGCCGCTGTGCATGCACAGGTTCAGCAGGCCAGGCGACGCGGTGCGGTAGTGTTCGTACAGCGCCGACAACGGCAAGCCGAATAGCGAGCTGAAGGTGTGCGACTGCAATTCCGCCGGCGACAAGCCCAGCTGGAACTGGCCGTTGCGGTTGGCGGCGAGGAAGCGTCCGCCGGGGCTGAAGGAGGCAATCCCTTCCATCAACGTGCCGATGAACTCCGGACGCGCGTGGAAGTGCAGCGTGATCGAGTCTTCATAGGTAGCGGAGAACAGCTGGTTCTCGATCATCAGTGCGGACATGCGCACCAGCGCCATGGTGTGCTTGTGAAAACTGCGCTGGTCGCCGGACACGTCGAGCACGCCGATGACGTTGCCCAGATGGTCGGCGATCGGCGCTGCCGAGCAGGTGAGGAAATGGTTGGCGGTCAGGTAGTGCTGTTCCGCGTGGACCAGCACCGGCGCCTGTTCCGCAATTGCGGTACCGATGGCGTTGGTGCCCTTGCTTTGCTCGGACCAGGCGGCGCCGGGCTGCAGCGCGACGCGATTGGCCTTTTCCAGGAAGTCGTCGTCGCCGAGGGAATGCACGATCACGCCATGTGCGTCGGTCAGGATCACCATGTTGTGGGTGTTGACGATCTGCTGGTACAGCGTTTCCATGGCAGGAACCGCGTGGGTGTGGAGCAGGCGGTTCTGCTCGAGCAGCAGCGAGAGGTCAACGGTGGGGACGCGGCTTAGGTCTGCGGCGGAGTCCGGACGCAGTCCGTACTGCCGGGAGCGGCGGTGCGAGGTTTCAATAATCAGCGGCATGGTGTCTTCCCATGCCGTGCTCAGATGTGGCGCGGTGTGGCGTTCCATTTGTCTCGGTCTCCGGTGGCCGTTAGCGGCTCTGGACCTTAATGTAGCACCCCGCGATGCGCACGCGGCGCTAAAGCAAAAATAAACCTTGTCAGTTCAATCCCGGCTTTGCTATAGTTCGCCCCCTCGCAGAACGACGCATGCAAATGCAGAGTGAAACGAGAAAAGAAGAAGTGGTTGAGGGGTTGACGAAATAAGCGAAACGCTTCATACTCTTTCTTCTGCGCTGACGAACAAAACGATTTGTCAAGCGTGCAAGCAGTACCAGTATCACCGAATACACGTTCTTTAAAAATTAACAGTCGATAAGTGTGGACGTTTGATGAAAGTGCACGCGGAACCTCGGTTCCGCGATACTTAAAATATCAAATGTTCACAAGAAGTAATGAAATAGGCGCTACGAAAGTAGTGGCCTGTCAGTATTTTGAGTGAGCGACCTCTTAGCAATAAGAGTGCCGGTAAAACGGCAAAAGTAACAGAGATTAAACTGAAGAGTTTGATCCTGGCTCAGATTGAACGCTGGCGGCATGCCTTACACATGCAAGTCGAACGGCAGCGCGGGGCAACCTGGCGGCGAGTGGCGAACGGGTGAGTAATATATCGGAACGTACCCTGGAGTGGGGGATAACGTAGCGAAAGTTACGCTAATACCGCATACGATCTAAGGATGAAAGTGGGGGATCGCAAGACCTCATGCTCCTGGAGCGGCCGATATCTGATTAGCTAGTTGGTAGGGTAAAAGCCTACCAAGGCATCGATCAGTAGCTGGTCTGAGAGGACGACCAGCCACACTGGAACTGAGACACGGTCCAGACTCCTACGGGAGGCAGCAGTGGGGAATTTTGGACAATGGGCGCAAGCCTGATCCAGCAATGCCGCGTGAGTGAAGAAGGCCTTCGGGTTGTAAAGCTCTTTTGTCAGGGAAGAAACGGGTCTTTCTAATAAAGAGGCCTAATGACGGTACCTGAAGAATAAGCACCGGCTAACTACGTGCCAGCAGCCGCGGTAATACGTAGGGTGCAAGCGTTAATCGGAATTACTGGGCGTAAAGCGTGCGCAGGCGGTTTTGTAAGTCTGTTGTGAAATCCCCGGGCTCAACCTGGGAATGGCAATGGAGACTGCAAGGCTAGAGTTTGGCAGAGGGGGGTAGAATTCCACGTGTAGCAGTGAAATGCGTAGATATGTGGAGGAACACCGATGGCGAAGGCAGCCCCCTGGGTCAAAACTGACGCTCATGCACGAAAGCGTGGGGAGCAAACAGGATTAGATACCCTGGTAGTCCACGCCCTAAACGATGTCTACTAGTTGTCGGGTCTTAATTGACTTGGTAACGCAGCTAACGCGTGAAGTAGACCGCCTGGGGAGTACGGTCGCAAGATTAAAACTCAAAGGAATTGACGGGGACCCGCACAAGCGGTGGATGATGTGGATTAATTCGATGCAACGCGAAAAACCTTACCTACCCTTGACATGGATGGAATCCCGGAGAGATTTGGGAGTGCTCGAAAGAGAACCATCACACAGGTGCTGCATGGCTGTCGTCAGCTCGTGTCGTGAGATGTTGGGTTAAGTCCCGCAACGAGCGCAACCCTTGTCATTAGTTGCTACGAAAGGGCACTCTAATGAGACTGCCGGTGACAAACCGGAGGAAGGTGGGGATGACGTCAAGTCCTCATGGCCCTTATGGGTAGGGCTTCACACGTCATACAATGGTACATACAGAGCGCCGCCAACCCGCGAGGGGGAGCTAATCGCAGAAAGTGTATCGTAGTCCGGATTGTAGTCTGCAACTCGACTGCATGAAGTTGGAATCGCTAGTAATCGCGGATCAGCATGTCGCGGTGAATACGTTCCCGGGTCTTGTACACACCGCCCGTCACACCATGGGAGCGGGTTTTACCAGAAGTAGGTAGCTTAACCGTAAGGAGGGCGCTTACCACGGTAGGATTCGTGACTGGGGTGAAGTCGTAACAAGGTAGCCGTATCGGAAGGTGCGGCTGGATCACCTCCTTTCTAGAGTGGCACGAATCATGTAAATGATTCACTCATCAAGCGTTCACACTTATCGACTGTCAATATAAAGAACAGCATTTGGGGCTGTAGCTCAGCTGGTTAGAGCACCGTGTTGATAACGCGGGGGTCGTTGGTTCGAGTCCAACCAGCCCTACCAGTCTTACCCAATGGGGGATTAGCTCAGCTGGGAGAGCACCTGCTTTGCAAGCAGGGGGTCGTCGGTTCGATCCCGTCATCCTCCACCAAAAAGTTCAAATGCAAGCAACGCGCATCGCGTATGTTTATGTTTGATCTTTTAGAGATCAAGTGCTGTACGTTCTTTAACAATCTGGAAGAAGTAAGTAAATTTTTATTGATCGCAAACACCGACAGGTGGATGCGATGGGTAATGATTGTATGTATCAACAAACGCAACAACGTAGTACTTCTTATTTCTATAACCGCTCCTTTGTTTAGTCGCAAGGGGCTAACGTTATAGGGACAAGTGAATAAGTGCACATGGTGGATGCCTTGGCGATTACAGGCGATGAAGGACGTAGTAGCTTGCGATAAGCTGCGGGGAGCTAGCAAACAAGCTTTGATCCGCAGATTTCCGAATGGGGAAACCCGGCCTTTTAGGTCATTGCATACTGAATACATAGGTATGCAAAGCGAACGCGGCGAACTGAAACATCTAAGTAGCTGCAGGAAAATAAATCAACCGAGATTCCCAAAGTAGTGGCGAGCGAAATGGGAAGAGCCTGCACGTTTTAGCATGACGCATAACAGAATCCTCTGGAAATAGGAACCATAGCGGGTGATAGTCCCGTATGTGAAATGCGATGTGTGGAACTAAGCGTGCGACAAGTAGGGCGGGACACGAGAAATCCTGTCTGAATATGGGGGGACCATCCTCCAAGGCTAAATACTCGTAATCGACCGATAGTGAACCAGTACCGTGAGGGAAAGGCGAAAAGAACCCCGGGAGGGGAGTGAAATAGATCCTGAAACCGTGTGCATACAAACAGTAGGAGCGGACTTGTTCCGTGACTGCGTACCTTTTGTATAATGGGTCAGCGACTTACATTCAGTGGCAAGGTTAACCATATAGGGAAGCCGTAGAGAAATCGAGTCCGAACAGGGCGATAGTCGCTGGGTGTAGACCCGAAACCAAGTGATCTACTCATGGCCAGGATGAAGGTGCGGTAACACGCACTGGAGGTCCGAACCCACTAATGTTGAAAAATTAGGGGATGAGCTGTGGGTAGGGGTGAAAGGCTAAACAAACTTGGAAATAGCTGGTTCTCTCCGAAAACTATTTAGGTAGTGCCTCAAGTATCACCATCGGGGGTAGAGCACTGTTATGGCTAGGGGGTCATCGCGACTTACCAAACCATTGCAAACTCCGAATACCGATGAGTGCGAGCTTGGGAGACAGACGTCGGGTGCTAACGTCCGGCGTCAAGAGGGAAACAACCCAGACCGCCAGCTAAGGTCCCAAAGATTGGCTAAGTGGAAAACGAAGTGGGAAGGCTAAAACAGTCAGGATGTTGGCTTAGAAGCAGCCATCATTTAAAGAAAGCGTAATAGCTCACTGATCGAGTCGTCCTGCGCGGAAGATGTAACGGGGCTAAGCCAGTCACCGAAGCTGCGGATATGCGCAAGCATATGGTAGGAGAGCGTTCTGTAAGCCTGCGAAGGTGTCTTGTAAAGGATGCTGGAGGTATCAGAAGTGCGAATGCTGACATGAGTAGCGATAATGGGGGTGAAAAGCCCCCACGCCGTAAGCCCAAGGTTTCCTGTTCAACGTTCATCGGAGCAGGGTGAGTCGGCCCCTAAGGCGAGGCAGAGATGCGTAGCTGATGGGAAGCAGGTTAATATTCCTGCACCGTCGTATGATGCGATGGGGGGACGGATCGCGGAAGGTTGTCCAACTGTTGGAATAGTTGGTTGCTGCTTCATAGAAGGCGCTTAGGCAAATCCGGGCGCGTAATTCAAGGGAGTGGGACGAGAGACTTAGGTCTCGAAGCAATCGGAAGTGGTTCCAAGAAAAGCCTCTAAGCTTCAGTCATACGAGACCGTACCGCAAACCGACACAGGTGGGCGAGATGAGTATTCTAAGGCGCTTGAGAGAACTCGGGAGAAGGAACTCGGCAAATTGGTACCGTAACTTCGGGAAAAGGTACGCCCTTGTAGCTTGGCTGATTTACTTCAGTAGGGCGAACGGGTTGCAATAAACTGGTGGCTGCGACTGTTTAATAAAAACACAGCACTCTGCAAACACGAAAGTGGACGTATAGGGTGTGACGCCTGCCCGGTGCTGGAAGATTAAATGATGGGGTGCAAGCTCTTGATTGAAGTCCCAGTAAACGGCGGCCGTAACTATAACGGTCCTAAGGTAGCGAAATTCCTTGTCGGGTAAGTTCCGACCTGCACGAATGGCGTAACGATGGCCACACTGTCTCCTCCCGAGACTCAGCGAAGTTGAAGTGTTTGTGATGATGCAATCTACCCGCGGCTAGACGGAAAGACCCCATGAACCTTTACTGTAGCTTTGCATTGGACTTTGAATCAATCTGTGTAGGATAGGTGGGAGGCTTTGAAGCGGGGACGCCAGTTCTCGTGGAGCCAACCTTGAAATACCACCCTGGTTCATTTGAGGTTCTAACCTTGGCCCGTTATCCGGGTCGGGGACAGTGCATGGTAGGCAGTTTGACTGGGGCGGTCTCCTCCTAAAGTGTAACGGAGGAGTTCGAAGGTACGCTAGGTACGGTCGGACATCGTGCTAATAGTGCAATGGCATAAGCGTGCTTAACTGCGAGACTGACAAGTCGAGCAGGTACGAAAGTAGGACATAGTGATCCGGTGGTTCTGTATGGAAGGGCCATCGCTCAACGGATAAAAGGTACTCTGGGGATAACAGGCTGATTCCTCCCAAGAGTTCATATCGACGGGGGAGTTTGGCACCTCGATGTCGGCTCATCACATCCTGGGGCTGTAGCCGGTCCCAAGGGTATGGCTGTTCGCCATTTAAAGTGGTACGTGAGCTGGGTTTAAAACGTCGTGAGACAGTTTGGTCCCTATCTGCCGTGGGCGTTGGAAATTTGAAGGGGGCTGCTCCTAGTACGAGAGGACCGGAGTGGACAGACCTCTGGTGTACCGGTTGTCACGCCAGTGGCATTGCCGGGTAGCTAAGTCTGGAAGAGATAACCGCTGAAAGCATCTAAGCGGGAAACTTGCCTTAAGATGAGATTTCCCAGAGCCTTGAGCTCTTTGAAGGGTCGTTCGAGACCAGGACGTTGATAGGTCAGGTGTGGAAGTGCAGTAATGCATTAAGCTAACTGATACTAATTGCCCGTACGGCTTGTCCCTATAACCTTAGCAGGTTATGGTGAATAAGAAGTGCGTTGAGGCGTTCGTTGATACACAACTTCATTACCCCATTTACTTACTTCTCCAGATTCTGAGCAACGTTCACAAGAACGCGGCTCGTACAAGTCAATGCCTGATGACCATAGCAAGTTGGTCCCACCCCTTCCCATCCCGAACAGGACCGTGAAACAACTCTGCGCCGATGATAGTGCTGCAACCAGTGTGAAAGTAGGTTATCGTCAGGCTAGTTATATAGAAAAACCCCCATCCGTCCGAATGCGCAAGAACGCGTTCGGTGCAGATGGGGGTCTTTTCATCCCCAATTTTTAAGCGGCGCGGAAACGCGACGTCAGTAGTACCGGTCAATGCTTGATGACCATAGCAAGTCGGCCCCACCCCTTCCCATCCCGAACAGGACCGTGAAACGACTCTGCGCCGATGATAGTGCTGCAACCAGTGTGAAAGTAGGTTATCGTCAAGCTAGTTATACTTAAAAGCCCCACCGAGCGCGCAACGCTGGTGGGGCTTTTTTCATTGTGGCCGGCGTTACAGCTTTTCCAGCGCAGGGCCACGCAGATTGACCAGCAGCGCCCGCCCCGTGTCATCAACCCGGAATTCCCCGTACTTCGCTTTTGACCAGCGCTGCGCTTCGCCCTCCTTGAAATACCAGGCATTGGTGGCGGGGCGCAGGCCGCTTCCCGTCTGCACCAGCTCGACGAGGATTTCGTCCTGCGCCAGCGTCTTGTTACTGGCCAAACCCTGCATCACCGCCACGCCCCGGCCGTCGACTTTTGCGATAACCATGGCGCGCCGTAATGTCGCGATGTCTTCCCTGTCCAGGGCCGGCATCTGGAAATTGAGCGCCATATAGTCGCCCTGCATCAGCGAACGCGGATCGACGGGCGCCAGTTCGATAAATACAGGCCTGCCGCTGCTGATTAGCGCTTCCTTTTGCCAGATTGCGCCATTGGAGACCACCAAGGTCAACAACAGCGACGCGGCGATGCCCGCGCGCTGCGCCGCCGTGATGGCAGGGGACGGCATGGGCGCCGACGTGGCGGGGGCGTCGCGCGCGCCTGCGTTCCAGCTCAACCATGCGATCACGCCAAACGCCCCGCCCATGGCGGCCAGAATGGCGGCTTTGGTGGCCAAGGAAACGTCCAGCTGGTAGTAGAAGGTGCCGACAATCCACGACGCCGCAATCGCGCTGGCAACCGCCAGGCGCCAGCGGCCGCTGCCAACGCAAGCCGACAGTGCCAGCAGGGCCGCGCCCAGACCGGGTATCAGCCAGGACATCAACGCCAGCATCGCGGCCGCCGCCGTGTAGCGCGCAGCGCGCAGCGCGGGCCAGCAGCGGCCGAGCCAAGCGGCGCCGGCGATTGCCAACAGAGCTGAGACCACCTTGGCCAGCGTATCTCGCTGCCCAACCACTTCGCTGGCGTCCTGCAAATGCCCCAGCGTAGCAGGGGAAAGGAATGTCGCTCCGGAATCGTAAACCAATGCCGCCAGGGCTAGCAGGATCCAGCCGTTGGACATGGCTTCGAGTAATATTATCTTGCGCGCACTCTGGCCCGACGGCGCGCGGGTGTCGGCGACGTACGTAACGATGAGCCACAGCACCAGCGCAATCAATGTGCCGCCCAAGAGGACGAAGACTGTGGCGGCGAGCGCGCCCAGAAGCACGCGCAACCAGTGCTGCGGAACCAGCCACGCCGTACCGACGATGACCAGGAGCAGCAACGCTTCGGCCGCTACATAGGGCAGGTCGCGGAACAAGCCGTACACGAGCAGGGCGCCGCCGACCAGCAGAACCGGCAAACCCAATTGCTCGACAAACGGCGATACGGTACGGGATCGTAAGACGTGAACGGCGCTATACAAGAAGACGCCACCAAATACGTAGCAGAGCACGCCTCGGTCCAGGGCGTCGCCGAAGATCATGAACAAAACGCCCAGCAACGGCACGGCCGCCAGCCATGCGCCAAGCGCCGTCATGAGTATCACTGGCCATGGCCGTGCGGTTTCCTTTGGGGCCGTGTCGGGAGGCAGGATGCCTCGGGCGGTCGCGGCTTGTATCAACGCATGTAAGCGCGTGCTCATAAGATGTGCTCCCCGGTCTGCACGCGCGCCAGGTGGACGATCAGTTTGACGGTACCGGCCAGCATGCCGGCGGAGACGCATCCAATCAGCAGCAACGAGCCGATCGCATCGCCAGGTGCCCAGACCAGCAGTTGTATCAAGCCACACACGGCCAGTACGTTGGCGCCGAGGCCGAGCGCGCTGAGCACAAAAATATCAAACAACCTGTGCCTGCTGAAGACAAAGGCGAGGGTCGCGACGATAAGCAGCGAGATTGGATAGAAGCCACTGCCTGCGACGTAAAACAGGCTGCGCACGGACATTGCCACCAGGCCGATGATCGCGTAAATCATGCTTAAACGCACGGGCCAGGGGCCAGTCCCGGTCCCTTCTCCGACGCCGACCCAGGCGCGCGGTGCGAACCTGAACAAGAGGGCCAGCATCAAGGCCGGTACCCATGAGCCCAGGCTGCTTTGGAGGGATATCCCGGAGCTCCACCACCAGCCGTTGGTCTGCGCCTGGAAAAACAGCTGGACCGCCGTCAGGGCTACGATCACCCATGATACCCACAGCACGTCGTGCCGCACGCCCAGGCACAGGGGCAGGGTGAGCGCCGCCCATAGAGCGAAGAGTTGCCAAGGATCGGCGCCGGTTTGGTAGGTTTGGCCAAAGTAGGCGAACAGGCCACCGCAAGCGATAAAGCCCAGCAAGGAGAGCGGTACCCTCGCCACGGAGAAGCGCCAGGCGCCAACCAGTGTAGAGACCACGATCGCCTCGATCAAGATGAAGCGGAAAGTGCGCGGCAGCGCGTCCCAGTTGGCGGCTACCCAGAATACGATCCCGAGTCCAACCAGCACTGCGGCCAGCAGGGCCAAGACGAATGGCAAGTAGCGCAGCAGCGATGGCGGCGGCGCGTCCAGTGCGGCAAGTTGCCTGAGCTGCCGGCCGGCGTCAGGCGACAGGTTGTGCTTGTCGGCCAGGGCGAGTATCGCGACGCGGAGATTCATGGGAACTCCATAAATTTATGATGCGCCAAGATTACTCTTTTTTTAACTTGAGTGATATTGCCGTGCGTCGCAGGGCAAAGTAACAAATAGACCTTGTCAGTACAGCGCCGCTTTGCTATAGTTCGCCTCCTCGCAAAACGGTGCACACAAAACAAGGTGTTGCAGAGTGAAGCGGGGCAAAAAAGAGGGTTGACGAAATGAGCGAAACGCTTCATACTCTTCCTTCTTCGCTGGCAAACAAAACGATTTGTCAAGCGTGCAAGCAGTACCAAACAAAGTTCTTTAAAAATTAACAGTCGATAAGTGTGGACGTTTGATGAAAGTGCACGCGGGACTTCGGTTCCGCGATACTTAAAATATCAAATGTTCACAAGAAGTAATGAAATAGGCGCTATGAAAATAGTGGCCTGTCAGTATTTTGAGTGAGCGACCTCTTAGCAATAAGAGAGCCGGTAAAACGGCAAAAGTAACAGAGATTAAACTGAAGAGTTTGATCCTGGCTCAGATTGAACGCTGGCGGCATGCCTTACACATGCAAGTCGAACGGCAGCGCGGGGCAACCTGGCGGCGAGTGGCGAACGGGTGAGTAATATATCGGAACGTACCCTGGAGTGGGGGATAACGTAGCGAAAGTTACGCTAATACCGCATACGATCTAAGGATGAAAGTGGGGGATCGCAAGACCTCATGCTCCTGGAGCGGCCGATATCTGATTAGCTAGTTGGTAGGGTAAAAGCCTACCAAGGCATCGATCAGTAGCTGGTCTGAGAGGACGACCAGCCACACTGGAACTGAGACACGGTCCAGACTCCTACGGGAGGCAGCAGTGGGGAATTTTGGACAATGGGCGCAAGCCTGATCCAGCAATGCCGCGTGAGTGAAGAAGGCCTTCGGGTTGTAAAGCTCTTTTGTCAGGGAAGAAACGGGTCTTTCTAATACAGAGATCTAATGACGGTACCTGAAGAATAAGCACCGGCTAACTACGTGCCAGCAGCCGCGGTAATACGTAGGGTGCAAGCGTTAATCGGAATTACTGGGCGTAAAGCGTGCGCAGGCGGTTTTGTAAGTCTGTTGTGAAATCCCCGGGCTCAACCTGGGAATGGCAATGGAGACTGCAAGGCTAGAGTTTGGCAGAGGGGGGTAGAATTCCACGTGTAGCAGTGAAATGCGTAGATATGTGGAGGAACACCGATGGCGAAGGCAGCCCCCTGGGTCAAAACTGACGCTCATGCACGAAAGCGTGGGGAGCAAACAGGATTAGATACCCTGGTAGTCCACGCCCTAAACGATGTCTACTAGTTGTCGGGTCTTAATTGACTTGGTAACGCAGCTAACGCGTGAAGTAGACCGCCTGGGGAGTACGGTCGCAAGATTAAAACTCAAAGGAATTGACGGGGACCCGCACAAGCGGTGGATGATGTGGATTAATTCGATGCAACGCGAAAAACCTTACCTACCCTTGACATGGATGGAATCCCGGAGAGATTTGGGAGTGCTCGAAAGAGAACCATCACACAGGTGCTGCATGGCTGTCGTCAGCTCGTGTCGTGAGATGTTGGGTTAAGTCCCGCAACGAGCGCAACCCTTGTCATTAGTTGCTACGAAAGGGCACTCTAATGAGACTGCCGGTGACAAACCGGAGGAAGGTGGGGATGACGTCAAGTCCTCATGGCCCTTATGGGTAGGGCTTCACACGTCATACAATGGTACATACAGAGCGCCGCCAACCCGCGAGGGGGAGCTAATCGCAGAAAGTGTATCGTAGTCCGGATTGTAGTCTGCAACTCGACTGCATGAAGTTGGAATCGCTAGTAATCGCGGATCAGCATGTCGCGGTGAATACGTTCCCGGGTCTTGTACACACCGCCCGTCACACCATGGGAGCGGGTTTTACCAGAAGTAGGTAGCTTAACCGCAAGGAGGGCGCTTACCACGGTAGGATTCGTGACTGGGGTGAAGTCGTAACAAGGTAGCCGTATCGGAAGGTGCGGCTGGATCACCTCCTTTCTAGAGTGGCACGAACCCGTTAAACGGTTCACTCATCAAGCGTTCACACTTATCGACTGTCAATATAAAGAACAGCATTTGGGGCTGTAGCTCAGCTGGTTAGAGCACCGTGTTGATAACGCGGGGGTCGTTGGTTCGAGTCCAACCAGCCCTACCAGTCTTACCCAATGGGGGATTAGCTCAGCTGGGAGAGCACCTGCTTTGCAAGCAGGGGGTCGTCGGTTCGATCCCGTCATCCTCCACCAAAAGTTCAAACGTAAGTCAGCCAGTTTGGTTGCGATTTAGGTTTGATCTTTTAGAGATCAAGTGCTGTACGTTCTTTAACAATCTGGAAGAAGTAAGTAAATTTTTATTGATCGCATCACCGACAGGTGGCGCGATGGGTAATGATTGTATGTATCAACAAACGCAACAACGTAGTACTTCTTATTTCTATAACCGCTCCTTTGTTTAGTCGCAAGGGGCTAACGTTATAGGGACAAGTGAATAAGTGCACATGGTGGATGCCTTGGCGATTACAGGCGATGAAGGACGTAGTAGCTTGCGATAAGCTGCGGGGAGCTAGCAAACAAGCTTTGATCCGCAGATTTCCGAATGGGGAAACCCGGCCTTTTAGGTCATTGCATACTGAATACATAGGTATGCAAAGCGAACGCGGCGAACTGAAACATCTAAGTAGCTGCAGGAAAATAAATCAACCGAGATTCCCAAAGTAGTGGCGAGCGAAATGGGAAGAGCCTGCACGTTTTAGCATGACGCATAACAGAATCCTCTGGAAATAGGAGCCATAGCGGGTGATAGCCCCGTATGTGAAATGCGATGTGTGGAACTAAGCGTGCGACAAGTAGGGCGGGACACGAGAAATCCTGTCTGAATATGGGGGGACCATCCTCCAAGGCTAAATACTCGTAATCGACCGATAGTGAACCAGTACCGTGAGGGAAAGGCGAAAAGAACCCCGGGAGGGGAGTGAAATAGATCCTGAAACCGTGTGCATACAAACAGTAGGAGCGGACTTGTTCCGTGACTGCGTACCTTTTGTATAATGGGTCAGCGACTTACATTCAGTGGCAAGGTTAACCATATAGGGAAGCCGTAGAGAAATCGAGTCCGAACAGGGCGATAGTCGCTGGGTGTAGACCCGAAACCAAGTGATCTACTCATGGCCAGGATGAAGGTGCGGTAACACGCACTGGAGGTCCGAACCCACTAATGTTGAAAAATTAGGGGATGAGCTGTGGGTAGGGGTGAAAGGCTAAACAAACTTGGAAATAGCTGGTTCTCTCCGAAAACTATTTAGGTAGTGCCTCAAGTATCACCATCGGGGGTAGAGCACTGTTATGGCTAGGGGGTCATCGCGACTTACCAAACCATTGCAAACTCCGAATACCGATGAGTGCGAGCTTGGGAGACAGACGTCGGGTGCTAACGTCCGGCGTCAAGAGGGAAACAACCCAGACCGCCAGCTAAGGTCCCAAAGATTGGCTAAGTGGAAAACGAAGTGGGAAGGCTAAAACAGTCAGGATGTTGGCTTAGAAGCAGCCATCATTTAAAGAAAGCGTAATAGCTCACTGATCGAGTCGTCCTGCGCGGAAGATGTAACGGGGCTAAGCCAGTCACCGAAGCTGCGGATATGCGTAAGCATATGGTAGGAGAGCGTTCTGTAAGCCTGCGAAGGTGTCTTGTAAAGGATGCTGGAGGTATCAGAAGTGCGAATGCTGACATGAGTAGCGATAATGGGGGTGAAAAGCCCCCACGCCGTAAGCCCAAGGTTTCCTGTTCAACGTTCATCGGAGCAGGGTGAGTCGGCCCCTAAGGCGAGGCAGAGATGCGTAGCTGATGGGAAGCAGGTTAATATTCCTGCACCGTCGTATGATGCGATGGGGGGACGGATCGCGGAAGGTTGTCCAACTGTTGGAATAGTTGGTTGCTGCTTCATAGAAGGCGCTTAGGCAAATCCGGGCGCGTAATTCAAGGGAGCGGGACGAGAGACTTCGGTCTCGAAGCAATCGGAAGTGGTTCCAAGAAAAGCCTCTAAGCTTCAGTCATACGAGACCGTACCGCAAACCGACACAGGTGGGCGAGATGAGTATTCTAAGGCGCTTGAGAGAACTCGGGAGAAGGAACTCGGCAAATTGGTACCGTAACTTCGGGAAAAGGTACGCCCTTGTAGCTTGGCTGATTTACTTCAGTAGGGTGAACGGGTTGCAATAAACTGGTGGCTGCGACTGTTTAATAAAAACACAGCACTCTGCAAACACGAAAGTGGACGTATAGGGTGTGACGCCTGCCCGGTGCTGGAAGATTAAATGATGGGGTGCAAGCTCTTGATTGAAGTCCCAGTAAACGGCGGCCGTAACTATAACGGTCCTAAGGTAGCGAAATTCCTTGTCGGGTAAGTTCCGACCTGCACGAATGGCGTAACGATGGCCACACTGTCTCCTCCCGAGACTCAGCGAAGTTGAAGTGTTTGTGATGATGCAATCTACCCGCGGCTAGACGGAAAGACCCCATGAACCTTTACTGTAGCTTTGCATTGGACTTTGAATCAATCTGTGTAGGATAGGTGGGAGGCTTTGAAGCGGTGACGCCAGTCATCGTGGAGCCAACCTTGAAATACCACCCTGGTTCATTTGAGGTTCTAACCTTGGCCCGTTATCCGGGTCGGGGACAGTGCATGGTAGGCAGTTTGACTGGGGCGGTCTCCTCCTAAAGTGTAACGGAGGAGTTCGAAGGTACGCTAGGTACGGTCGGACATCGTGCTAATAGTGCAATGGCATAAGCGTGCTTAACTGCGAGACTGACAAGTCGAGCAGGTACGAAAGTAGGACATAGTGATCCGGTGGTTCTGTATGGAAGGGCCATCGCTCAACGGATAAAAGGTACTCTGGGGATAACAGGCTGATTCCTCCCAAGAGTTCATATCGACGGGGGAGTTTGGCACCTCGATGTCGGCTCATCACATCCTGGGGCTGTAGCCGGTCCCAAGGGTATGGCTGTTCGCCATTTAAAGTGGTACGTGAGCTGGGTTTAAAACGTCGTGAGACAGTTTGGTCCCTATCTGCCGTGGGCGTTGGAAATTTGAAGGGGGCTGCTCCTAGTACGAGAGGACCGGAGTGGACAGACCTCTGGTGTACCGGTTGTCACGCCAGTGGCATTGCCGGGTAGCTAAGTCTGGAAGAGATAACCGCTGAAAGCATCTAAGCGGGAAACTTGCCTTAAGATGAGATTTCCCAGAGCCTTGAGCTCTTTGAAGGGTCGTTCGAGACCAGGACGTTGATAGGTCAGGTGTGGAAGTGCAGTAATGCATTAAGCTAACTGATACTAATTGCCCGTACGGCTTGTCCCTATAACCTTAGCAGGTTGTGGTGAATGAGAAGTGCGTTGAGGCGTTCGTTGATACAACTTCATTACCCAGTATTGAGATACTGATTACTTACTACTTCCAGATTCAGGGCGACGCAATGCGCGCAGCCCAGTACAAGTCAATGCCTGATGACCATAGCAAGTTGGTCCCACCCCTTCCCATCCCGAACAGGACCGTGAAACAACTCTGCGCCGATGATAGTGCTGCAACCAGTGTGAAAGTAGGTTATCGTCAGGCTAGTTATATGAAAAAGCCCCTTCCAGTGATCTGGTCGGGGTTTTTTTTCGTCTATACGGTGTAGAATGCGAATGGTTCTCATTTCCAGGCTCTCCGTCCATGTTACTTCAGCAGAACGATACGCTCTACACAGACCATCATGGATGGCTCAAGGACTGGCTGCGCCGTAAGCTGGGGGACTCCCATACCGCCGCCGACTTGGCGCACGACACTTTCATGCGGCTGCTGAGCCGAGACCAAGTTGGGGTTCTCAATGAGCCGCGGGCATTTCTGACCACGGTGGCAAAGCGGGTACTGGCCAATCACTGGCGCCGGCAGCAGTTGGAGCAGGCTTATCTGGAGGCGTTGGCGATGGTGCCAGAGGCCTGCGCGCCATCCGAGGAGGACCGTGCGATCCTGCTTGAAACGCTGCATGAAATCGACCGCATGCTCGATGGCTTGCCGGCGCCCGTGCGGCGCGCGTTTCTGCTCACCCAGCTCGATGGTTTGAACCACGCCGATGTAGCCCGGGCCATGGGCATCTCCATCACCACCGTGAAACGCTATCTGGTACGCGCCGCGCGGCAATGCTATTTCGCCGATGTCTTCGGTAGCTGAGCGGCCGCTGCCGCCCGAGGTGGCTCTGCGCGCGGTCGAGTGGCTGGTCGACCTGCAAGCGGAGAACATTTCTGCCGAATCCCTGGAGGCCTTGCGGCGCTGGCGCGCCGCCCATCCCGACCACGAACGGGCTTGGCAGCGCATCGAGTCGGTCAATGGCAAGTTCCAGCTGGCGGCGTCGGTGCAACGCGAGGTGGCCCATGCGGCCCTGACACCGCCGTCGTCGGCAAGGCGCCGCAAAGCGCTGGCCTCGCTGACGGTGCTCTTGTTCGCCGGCGGCGTCACCTGGACCGTGCGCGACCGAACCCGCTGGGCCGAGTGGACCGCCGACCAGCGCACCGCGACAGGCGAACGCCGAACCATCACGCTGGCCGACGGCGGCACGCTGGCGCTCAATTCCGGCAGTGCCGTCAATATCGCTTATACCGCCAGCGAGCGGCGCGTGCGCCTCATCGCCGGCGAGATTCTGGTCAGCACCGCCAAGGACGCCGGCGGCCGCCCCTTCCTGATTGAGACGGACCACGGCATAGCGCGGGCCTTGGGCACGCGCTATGCGGTCCGTCTACTGGAATCGTCGACCGATGTCGCCGTGTACGCCGGTGCGGTACGCGTCGAACCGCGCGCGCCGGGAGCGCCGTCGCGGCTGCTCGGTGCCGGCGCTCGAGCGCGGTTCACCTTTAATGCAGTCGGCGCGCATTCCGTCGCCAATCCCGATAGCATCGCCTGGACCGACGGCTTCATCGTTGCCAAGTCGATGCGACTGGGCGATTTCCTGTCGGAGCTAAGCCGGTATAGCGCGCTGTCGATGTCCTGCGCGCCGGAGGTCGCCCACTTGCGCGTCTCCGGCTCGTATCCGCTGGCCGACATCGACCGCGTGCTCGAGACCCTCGCCGCGTTGCTGTCGTTACGGATCGAAACGGTCACGCGCTTCTGGGGCTTACAAACCGTAGGCGTCAGGTTTGATCGTGTAGGGCGGATTAGCGGGTGAGGCCCGCCAATCCGCCCCGGGGGCCCACCGAATGAGGCGGCCTACCTGCCGGTAGGCCTTAAGAGCGAAGCGTAATCCGCCGTGCAAGCCGCCGGTGGCCAACGACGATGATGGACACGCTCGGTGCCCAAGTGGTCCGTTTTCCATTTTCGCGGGACAGACAAGATGAGAGCACTCATCTTTAATCGTCAGCGAAGGATTTGCAATGAATCGTCATCGTCCGCAAGGCCGGCCCCATCAGGTATCCATCATCGTCAACACCGGCCTGGTCGCGCTGGCCGCCTGTGTGGTGGCCGCGCCCGCCACGGCGCAACAGCGCGCCTACAACATTCCGCCCTCCACGCTGGAGGACGCCTTAAGCAGCTTCGGCCGCGAGGCCGGCATCCTGCTGTCGTTCAGCCCCGATAGCACAGCCAGGCTGCGCAGCGCCGGTCTGCAGGGCAACCACACCATCGAGCAGGGGCTCGAGGCGCTGCTGGCCGGCACCGGCCTGCGGGCGACGCGCCAGCCCAACGGCAGCTATCTGTTGTCGAAGGCGCCGGCGCGGCCGCTGCCGGCCACCGCCACGCTGCCTGCCGTGACCGTCACAGGTGAACTGGAGCGGGAAACGGCCGCCGGCCCGGTCAACGGCTACGTCGCCACCCGTAGCGCCACCGGCACCAAGACCAACACGGCGCTGCGCGAGATTCCGCAGTCGATCTCGGTGATCGGCCGCGCCGAGATGGAGGCGCGCGGCGCGCTTGACATCATGGACGTGGTCGCGCAGACGCCGGGTATCGCGGTGGCCGCCTACGGCCCCGACAACCGTGGCTGGGAATACATTTCGCTGCGCGGCTTTCCCGGCAACTCCAGCAGCTACCGCGATGGCCTGCCGCAGACGCAATTCGGCGTTGTCTACCGCATGACCGAGCCGTGGGGACTGGAGCGGGTCGAAGTGCTGCGCGGACCGGCCTCGGTGCTGTTCGGCCAGGGCGACGCGGGCGGCGTCATCAACCGGGTCAGCAAGACACCCGGCGCCGATCCCAGGCGCGAGATCGAGGTGCAATATGGCAGCTTCAACCGCAAGCAGGTCGCGGTCGATGTGGGCGGCGCGGTCGGCGACGACGGCGCGCTGGCCTACCGGGTGCTGGGCCTCGCGCTCGACAGCGACGACCAGGACCGCTATCCCGATGGCGACCGCATCAACCGTAGCCGCGCCTACCTGGCGCCGTCGCTGCGCTGGCAGGCCGACGCGTCCACCTCGCTGACGCTGCTGACCGAGTTCATCAAGGACAAATCCGACGAAGACCCGTATTACGTCAATTTCCCCGCGGCCGGCGGCATCCGCCACATCAAGTACGGCGACCCTTCGTTCAGCCGCTTCAAACAGGACCAGTACTCGGTCGGGTACCAACTCGAGCACGCTTTCAACGACAGCTGGTCGCTGCGCCAGAACGCCCGCCACAGCGACATCGCGATCGAACGCAACGCCTTGTGGGGCGACGCGCTGGAGGCCGACGGCCACACGCTGTCGCGCAGCACGCGCTCGTGGGACGACCGGCTCAAGCAGACATCGCTTGATTCCCAGTTACATGGCGCGCTGCGCGCGGGCGGCGCCGAGCACGCCGTGCTGTTCGGCCTGGACTGGAATCATACCGACGGCAGCGCGTACCGCTTTCGCGGCGCCGCGCCCGGGTTGGACCTGCTCAATCCGCTCTATGGCATGGCGATCCCCGCGCCGCGC
This sequence comes from Oxalobacteraceae bacterium OTU3CINTB1, assembly GCA_024123955.1. Lineage (NCBI taxonomy): Bacteria > Pseudomonadati > Pseudomonadota > Betaproteobacteria > Burkholderiales > Oxalobacteraceae > Oxalobacteraceae bacterium OTU3CINTB1. Next base: position 6,815,912 of record CP099652.1, on the reverse strand, counting down.
ACGCCGACCGCCGACTTCACGCAGAAAATGGACCAGGTCGGCCTCTATGCGCAGGACCAGATCCGCTTCGGCGGGCGCTGGGTCGCCACCGTCGGCGGCCGCCAGGACCACGTCGCCAGCGTGACGGCCAACCGCCTCAACGCCAGCCGCGCCACGCAGAGCGACGACGCCTTCAGCGGCCGGGCCGGCCTGAGCTATCTGATCGGGCAGGGATGGGCGCCCTATGTCAGCTACGCCAACTCGTTCCTGCCGGTCGGCGGCGCCGACGCCAGCAACAATCCGTTCAAGCCCAGCCGTGGCAAGCAGGTCGAGGCGGGCGTGAAGTACCAGCCGGACGGCGGCGCCAGCCTGTTCACGGTGGCGCTGTTCGATTTGCGCAAGACCAATGTCGTCACCTACGACAATATCACCGGCGACGCCCGCCAGATCGGCAAGCAGCGCTCGCGCGGACTGGAAGTGGAGGCCAAGGCGGCGTTGACCCGTCAACTGAGCGCCACCGCATCGTTCACCGCGCTGCACTTGAAAGTGCTTGAGAGCGCCGACGCCACCGAGGTCGGCAAGGTTCCGGCCACCGTCCCCGAGCGCACCGCCTCGGTGTGGCTGGACTACGCGCTGGGCGGCGGCTTCGGAGTCGGGGGAGGGCTCAACTATGTCGGCGAGCGGCCGAACGACGAGGTCAACAGCAATAACGAAAGCGCCTTCACGCTATTGAACGCCTCGCTGCGCTACGACACGGGACCGTGGCGTTTCGCGCTCACCGCCAGCAATGCGCTGGACAGGAAATACAACACGATCTGCTACCACGGCGAATGCTACATGGGGCGCGAGCTTACCGTCGTGGCATCCGCCAGGTACCACTGGTAACAAAAAAGCCCATGTGGGCATCGCGCACATGGGCCTTTTTGGCTGGAGCCGGCTTAGAAGTGGTAAGCGGCTTTGACTTCGAGGAAGTTCGCGCCGCCGTTCGGACTCTTGATGCTGCCGTTGGAGAAGTGCTGCAACTTGAGGGCGACTTCCCAATTGTTCTGCATGACATAGCCGATGCCGATGTGGTCGCCGAACTGGAAGGCGGTCGACAATTCCTTGCCGTCGTTCCTATACAGGCTCGACAACAGGTGGACACCGACGCCGGCCTCGTAGTAAATCCCCTTCTTGTTGTCATTCTGGAAGCGGAAAACCGGGGTAAAGCCGACGTCCCACAGGCTTTTTTCCTGGCCCGGCACGTTGCGGTATTGGTTCTGGCGCCAGTAGCCGGCGCTACCTTCCCAGTAGCCGCTCAGGTGCGTGCCGTTCGACTGGAACCACCTGACGTCCCAATCCTTGGCCGCGCTCAGTCGAACCATACGTTGCTTCGACGCCGTGCCGTAGTCCACCGACACCGAGTCGACCAGTTGTTGGGCCATCGCGGCCTGGCTCATCAACAGCGCAACCGCTGCTGCCATCATTGTTTTCGCGAACATAGTATCCTTGTATTGAGTGCTGTATTCATGTGTATACGGCTGCCAAGATTGTACCGGTGTTCCGAAATTTCTTCCGGCGCACCGTTGTTTTGATTAGCCCAGGAGCGGAATTGTCTATGCGAATCACATTTCTCGGTATCGGCTTGATGGGAGACCCGATGGTACGCCGCCTGCTGGCGGCTGGCCATTCCGTTACAGCCTGGAACCGCACCTTTGCCAAGGCGGAAGCGCTGGCGCCGGCCGGCGCGCTGGCGGTGGCGAGCTTGGCGCAGGCCGTGCGCGATGCCGGCATCGTCATCTCCATGCTGGAGGCGGGGCCGATCGTGGCGCAAGTGATGCGCGACGCCTTGCCGGCTCTGGCGCCGAACGCATTGTGGGTGGACATGAGTTCGACGCAACAGGCGGAGGCGCAAGCGTTCCACACGCTGTTGCGGGCCGAGGGCAAGCGTTTCGTCGATGCGCCGGTCTCGGGCGGCGTTGGCGGCGCGGCGGCCGGCACGCTGGCGATCATGGCCGGTGGCGATCCCGCCGACTTCGCCGAGGCGGAGCCGGTGTTGACGGCGATCGGGCGGCCGACGCTGGTCGGCCCTGCCGGCAGCGGGCAGGTGGCCAAGCTGTGCAACCAATTGATAGTCGGCGCGACGATCAATATCGTGGCCGAGGCGATGTTGTTGGCGCAAGCGGCCGGCGCCGATCCGGCGGCGATGCGCGCGGCGATCCGTGGCGGTTTCGCCGAGAGCAAGATATTGGATGTGCATGGCCAGCGCATGCTGGAGCGAAATTTCGTCGCCGGCGGCAAGGTCGCCACGCAGTTGAAGGATCAGCGCAACATCCTGGCGGCGGCCGAAGCGGCAGGGGTGACACTGCCGGTGACCGAATTGGTGACCGAGCGCTACAGGGTATTGGCCGAGACCATGCCGCAAGCCGACCATTCGGCGGCATTGGTGGGGTTGGAAGCGCTCAACCCCGGGCAACGGGTAGGAACGGCTCGGGACCAGACCACGTAGGGCGGCTTAGGCGGCACGCCGTAATCCGCCAAGGCGCGCGCCGCGTCGTGATTTAATTCAACGGCAAACTGCGCTCCGCCAACCGCACCCAAAAGCTCGCCCCCACGGGCAGCAGATTGTCGTTGAAATCATAGCTACCGTTGTGCAGCACGCAAGGCCCCAGCCCATGGCCGCCATCGCGGTGATCTCCCTCGCCATTGCCGATGAAGATATAGCACCCCGGCTTAGCCTGCAGGAAGAACGCGAAATCCTCCGCCCCCATGGTCGGCTCGACATTGTCGTCCACCTTGTCGGCCCCCACGACCTCCTTCATGACCTCGACCGCGAACCGCGTCTCGGCCGCATGATTGACCAGCGGCGGATAATTTCGTCGGAACTTGTAGTCGACCTCGGCGCCGAACGCCGCCGCCGTGTGCTGCGCGATCTCGCCCATGCGCGTCTCGATCATGTCGAGCACCGGCGTGGTAAAGGTGCGCACGGTGCCGACCATCTTCGCCTCGTCCGGAATGACATTGGTGGCGCTGCCCGCATGGATCTGGGTAATCGACAGCACCGCCGTATCGAGCGGACTCTTTTGCCGCGAGATAATGGTCTGCCAGCTCTGCGCGATCTGCACCGCCACCATCACCGGATCGATGCCCTTGTGCGGTTGCGCCGCGTGGGCGCCCTTGCCCTTGATGGTCAGGTAAAACTCGTTACTGGAAGCCATCATCGGCCCTTCGACCACGCTCATGTGGCCGGACGCAATGCCGGGCCAGTTGTGCATGCCGTAAATCGCGTCCATCGGACATTGCTCGAACAGGCCGTCCTCGATCATGCGGCGCGCGCCGGCGCCGCCTTCCTCGGCCGGCTGGAACACCACATACACGGTGCCGTCGAAGTTGCGGTGCTCGGCCAGGTGTTTGGCCGCGCCCAGCAGCATGGCCGTGTGGCCGTCGTGGCCGCAGGCATGCATCTTGCCGGCATGGCGCGACGCGTGTGCGAAGGTATTGACCTCCTGCATCGGCAGCGCGTCCATGTCGGCGCGCAGGCCGATCGCCCGCGGCGAGCTGCCGTTCTTGATGATCCCGACCACGCCGGTGAGTCCGAGGCCGCGAATCACGGGGATGCCCCATTCCGTCAGCTTGTCGGCGACCACGTCGGAGGTGCGCTGCTCTTCATAGCAAAGCTCCGGATGGGCGTGCAGGTCGCGCCGGATGTGCTGCAATTCGGACTGAAAGGCAATGATGGGATCAACTAGTTTCATGTGCTTCTCCAAAATGGGTTCGCTTGCCTTGTGAGTAGCGAGAATAGCCATTGTAGCCCTTGTCACGCGACTTGATCCAGAGCGGCCCCAAGCCGGACAGCGCCGCCCCGGAATGGTTTACGATACTGCTTTCAGTGTACACTTTTTGGACTTTTGATAATGACAACCACACAAGTTCGCGCGGTCTGTCCGCACGACTGCCCGGACACCTGCGCGCTGCTGGTGACGGTCGAGGACGGCGTCGCCACCGCCGTCAAGGGTGACCCGGACCATCCGACCACCGCCGGCGTGCTGTGTACCAAGGTGGCCCGCTATACCGAGCGCACCTACCACGCCGAACGCCTGCTGCATCCGCTGCGCCGGATCGGCAAAAAGGGCGAGGGCAAGTTCGAGCGCATCAGCTGGGACGAGGCGCTGGCCACCATCGCCGCCAAACTCAAGCCGATCGCCGCGCGCGCGCCGCAAGCGATCCTGCCGTACAGCTACTGCGGCACCATGGGCCTGCTGCAGGGTGAATCGATGTCCTCGCGCTTCTTCAACAAGATCGGCGCCTCGCTGCTGGACCGCACCGTCTGCGCGACCGCCGGCGCGACCGGCTACAAGTACACGATCGGCGGATCGGTCGGCACCGACATGGAGCAGTTCCAGAACGCCAAGCTGATCATCATCTGGGGCGGCAATCCGATCGCCTCCAACCTGCATTTCTGGACCCGCGCGCAGGAAGCCAAGCGCAACGGCGCCAAGCTGATCGCCATCGACCCGTACCGCTCGCTGACGGCCGAGAAATGCCACCAGCACATCGCGCCGCTGCCGGGCACCGACGCCGCGCTGGCGCTGGGCCTGATGCACGTGCTCATCGCCGAGGACTTGCTCGATCATGACTACATCGCGCAGCATACGCTCGGCTTTGAGCGGTTAAAAGCGCGCGCCGCCGAATGGACGCCTGAGCGCGTCGCCGAGACCTGCGGCATCACCGTGGCCGAGGTGGTCGACCTGGCGCGCCTGTACGGGGCAAAAGCCCAGGCCGGCGAGCCGGTGGCGATCCGCGTCAACTACGGCGTGCAGCGCGTGCGCGGCGGCGGCACGGCCGTGCGCAACATCGCCTGCCTGCCGGCACTGGTGGGCGCGTGGCGCCACGCGGCCGGCGGCATCCAGCTGTCGTCCAGCGGCTCCTTCCCGTCGAACAAGGCGGCGCTGCAGCGGCCCGACCTGCTCAAATCGATGCCGCGCACCATCAACATGACCACCATCGGCGACGACCTGCTGCGCCCGGCCTCGCCGGAATTCGGACCGGCGGTGGAGGCCGTCATCGTCTACAACTCCAACCCGGTGGCGATCGCGCCGGATTCGTCGAAGGTGGCGGCGGGCTTCGCGCGCGAGGACCTGTTCACCGTCGTGCTGGAACACTTCCAGACCGACACCGTCGACTATGCCGACATCGTGCTACCCGCCACCACGCAGCTCGAACACGTCGACGCTCACACCTCGTTCGGCCACTTGTACATGATGGCCAACAACGCCGCCATCGCGCCGCTGGGCGAATCCAAGCCCAACACCGAGATTTTCCGCCTGCTGGCGGCGGCCATGGGCTTCGACGATCCGTGCTTCCGCGACAGCGACGACGCGCTGGCATCGATCGCCTTCAACACCAAGGACGTGCGCGCCGTGCACTTCGATTGGGAGTCGTTGAAACTGAAGGGCTGGCAAAAGCTCAACATGCCGGAGGCCCCGTTCGCACAGGGCGGCTTCACGACGCCGTCCGGCAAATGCGAGTTCTATTCCGCCGCGATGGCAGCCGACGGACTCGATCCGTTGCCGACTTATCTACCTCCTTACGAATCTGTTGCTAGCAACCCTCAACTTGCGAAAAAATATCCGCTGGCGATGATTTCTCCGCCGGCGCGAAACTTTTTAAATTCGACATTTGTAAACGTCAAGAGTTTGCGCTCCGCGGAGGGCGAACCGCACCTCGACATCCACCCCGACGATGCGGCAAAACGCGGCATTTCGGACGCCGATATGGTGCGCATCCACAATGACAGAGGCAGTTTTATCGCCAAAGCGCGCGTCACGGACAAGGCCCGTCCGGGCCTGGTTGTCGGTTTGTCAGTGTGGTGGAAGAAGCTAGGCAGGGATGGCAAGAACGCCAATGAGGTCACCAGCCAGCGCCTTACCGACATGGGCCGCGCACCGACTTTTTACGATACACTCGTAGAGATTGAAAGAGTCGTTGCTTGAAGGTAGCATATGCGCAATTTTCTCCGCCGTGCCATGCGGGCCAAGTACTGGCTCGCGACGGCATGCTCCGTACTTCTGCTGGCCGGTTGCGCCCAGTTGCGGTACTACGTGCAGGCCGCGCAAGGCCAGTACGCGCTGTGGTCGGACGCCCGTCCGATCGACGATTGGCTGGGTGATCCGAACACCGATCCCCGCCTCAAGGCCCGCCTTGAAAAGGCCCTGCTGATACGCCGCTTCGCGGTGCAGGAACTGGGCCTTCCCAACAACGCCAGCTACAAGAACTACGCCGCGCTGTCGCGTCCGTTTGTGCTGTGGAACGTGGTCGCCACGCCGGAGCTGTCGCTGCGGCCGATCCAGTGGTGCTTCCCGATCGCCGGCTGCGTCAGCTATCGCGGCTACTACAGCAAGGCGGATGCCACCGCCTACGCCGACGAGCTGCGCGACGAGGGCAACGATGTCCAGGTCGGCGGCGTGCCGGCGTACTCCACCCTCGGCTGGTTCAGCGATCCGCTGCTGTCGACCTTCATCAATTACTCGGACGCCGAGCTGGCGCGCATGGTGTTCCATGAGTTGTCGCACCAGGTCGTGTACGTGCAGGGCGATACCCAGTTCAACGAGAGCTTCGCCACCGCCGTCGAGGAGGCCGGCGTGCAGCGCTGGCTGGAACTGTACGGTACGCCCGAGATGCGCGAGAGCTATGTGCGCAACAACGCGCGCCGCCAGGACTTTTTGGCGCTGCTGGTCAAGCACCGCCAGATGCTGGCGGATAATTACGCCAGCAAAACCAGCACCCGCCACCGCCGCGCCGAGAAGACGCGCATCTTCGCCCACCTCAAATCGGACTACCAAAAGCTCAAGGAAAGCTGGGGCGGCTACGCCGGCTACGACCGCTGGTTTGCCGAGCCGCTGACCAACGCCCACCTCAGCGCGGTGGGAACTTACCACGATTATCTGCCCGCCTTCCGCGAGCTGATGAAACAGGAAAGAACGTTCGTGCGATTTTATGGTGCAGCGCAAAAATTGGCTTTGCTTGATTTCGCTCAACGTCAACAGCAGCTCGACCAACTCACCCGCCTCGCAACGCTCGACGCCGAGCGGATTGCCAGCCCGCAGCAACAAGCTGCCATCGCTGAAGGCGTCCGTTGATGCTGCTCTGCAGCATAAATAGCCGTTAGAAGCGATGTTCTAATTATGCTTAAATGCGCTTGCGTCCGGGCTGAGTGCCCGATAGCATCGCATCTTAAGCAGGCTCATACTGATCGCGCAGACGATCCCCACCTGCTCGGAGCGGCACTGTGCGCCGCGACTATAATGATAATGAGACGAGAGGCACAGGATGGAGAAAATCTGGTTGAAGTCCTATCCGCCGGGCATGCCGACGGAGGTCGACACGACGCAGTACCGATCGCTGGTGCAGTTGCTGGAGGAGTCGTTTCATAAGTTCGCGGACCGCAACGCTTACGTCTGCATGGACAAGTTCCTGACCTACGCCGAGCTCGACGCCCATTCCAAACGCATCGGCGCCTGGCTGCAAAGCCGCGCCATGAAGAAGGGCGCGCGCGTCGGCATCATGATGCCCAACGTGCTGCAATACCCGATCGCCATCGCCGCCATCCTGCGCGCCGGCTACACGGTGGTCAACATCAATCCGCTGTACACGCCGCGCGAACTGGAACACCAGCTCAACGACTCCGGCTGCGAAGCCATCATCATCCTGGAGAATTTCGCCAACACGCTCGAGCAGGTGCTGGGCCGGACCCAGGTGCGGCATATCCTGGTCGGCAGCATCGGCGAGATGCTGGGCGCGCCGAAAGGCATGCTGGTCAACTTCGTCGTGCGCAACGTCAAGCGGCTGGTGCCGCCGTTCTCGTTGCCGAACGCGGTGCGCTTCAAGGACGCGCTGTCGCAGGGCGGCGGCATGAAGCTGACGCCGGTCGACGTGAACCAGGACGACCCGGCCTTCCTGCAATACACGGGCGGCACCACCGGCGTGGCCAAGGGCGCCGTGCTGACGCATAAGAACGTGATCGCCAACCTGCTGCAAACGGAAGCGTGGGGCCACCCGGCGATGGGCGGCCTGGCCGAGCAGAACGTCATCGTCGCGGCGCTGCCGCTGTACCACATCTTCGCGCTGACGGCCTGCGCCATGTGGGGCATGCGCGTCGGCGCGCTCAACGTCCTGATCCCGAATCCGCGCGACATCGGCGGCTTCATCAAGGAGCTGGCCAAGCACCGCTTCCACATGCTGCCGGCGGTCAACACGCTGTACAACGCGCTGCTGAACCATCCCGACTTCATGCACCTGGATTTCTCGGCGCTGAAGGTGTGCAACGGCGGCGGCATGGCGGTACAGCAATCGGTCAACGACCGCTGGCGCAAGATCACGGGCGTTCCCATCGTCGAAGGCTACGGCCTGTCCGAGACCGCCCCGGTGGCCACCTGCAACCGCACCGACATCGCCGACTTCACCGGCACCATCGGCTTGCCGATGCCGTCGACCGACATCGCCATCCTCGACGACGACGGCAACGAGGTGCCGCTCGGACAGCCCGGCGAGATCGCCATTCGCGGCCCGCAGGTGATGGCCGGCTACTGGAACCGTCCGGACGAGACCGCGAAGGTGATGACCGCCGACGGCTTCTTCAAATCCGGCGACATCGGCGTGATGGACGAGAACGGCTACACCAGGATCGTCGACCGCAAGAAGGATATGATCCTGGTCTCCGGCTTCAACGTCTATCCGAACGAACTCGAGGGCGTGATCTCCGCCCACCCCGGCGTGCTGGAATGCGCGTGCATCGGCGTGCCGGACGAGCATTCGGGCGAAGCGGTCAAAGTATTCGTGGTGCGCAAGGATCCAGGCCTGACCGCCGACCAGTTGATGGCCTACTGCAAAGAGCAATTGACCGGCTACAAGAAACCGAAATACATAGAGTTCCGCGAGGAACTGCCAAAAACCAATGTCGGTAAGATCCTGCGGCGCGTGCTGCGGGACGAACATACCAACGAAAAGAAAAAGGCTGCATAAAGATGGAAAAAATCTGGCTCAAGTCCTACCCCGAAAACATGCCGGCGGAGATAGACCCGACGCAATACCGTTCGGTCACGCATCTGCTGGAGGAATCGTTCCGTAAATATGCCGACCGCAATGCCTACGTCTGCATGGATAAGTTCCTCACCTACGGCGAGCTGGACAAGCTGTCGCTGCGCATGGGCGCCTGGCTGCAAAGCAAGGGCCTGCAGCCGGGCGCGCGCGTGGCGATCATGATGCCGAATGTGCTGCAATATCCGGTGGCGATGGCAGCCGTGATTCGCGCCGGCTACATGGTGGTCAACGTCAATCCGCTGTACACGCCGCGCGAGTTGCAGCACCAGCTGGTGGATTCGGGCTCGGAAGCGATCATCGTGCTGGAAAATTTCGCCACCACGCTGGAGCAGGTCATCTCGCATACCAAGGTCAAGCACGTGATCGTCGCCACCATGGGCGACATGCTCGGCACTCTCAAGGGCGCGATCGTCAACCTGGTGGTGCGCAAGGTCAAGAAGCTGGTGCCGGCGTTCTCGCTTCCCGGTTCGATTTCGTACAAGAAGATGCTGTCGGAGGCGGCCAACATGACCTTGCAGCCGTCCAAGCAGGGGCACGACGATATCGCCTTCCTGCAATACACGGGCGGCACCACGGGGGTCTCCAAAGGCGCGATGCTGCTGCACCGTAACATCATCGCCAACGTGCTGCAGAACGAAGCCTGGCTGCAGTTCAAGCAGCATAAACAGCAGATCGTGTTCGTTGCCGCGCTGCCGCTGTACCACATTTACTCGCTGACCATCAGCGCCCTGATGGGCATGCGCATGGGCGGGCTGACCCTGCTGGTGCCGAACCCGCGCGACATCCCCGGCTTCATCAAGGAATTGTCCAAATACCGCGTGGCCGTTTTCCCCGCAGTGAACACCTTGTACAACGCGCTGCTGAACAATCCGGAGTTCTCCAAGCTCGACTTCTCCAGCTACTCGGTGTGCAACGGCGGCGGCATGGCCGTGCAAAAGGCCGTGGCCGACAAGTGGCTGAAGGTCACCGGCACGCCGATTATCGAAGGTTACGGCTTGTCGGAGACGTCGCCGGTAGCCACCGCCAACCGCGTCGATATCAAGGAATTCACCGGCACCATCGGCCTGCCGATTCCGTCGACCGAGGTGCAGATCCTGGACGACGACGGCAAACCGGTGCCGCTGGGCCAGACCGGCGAGATCGCGATTCGCGGTCCGCAAGTGATGGCCGGCTATTGGAATCGCGCTGACGAGACCGCCAAGACGATGACGGCCGACGGTTTCTTCAAGACGGGCGATATCGGCATCATGGACGAGCGCGGCTATACGCGGATTGTCGATCGCAAAAAGGACATGATCATCGTGTCCGGTTTCAACGTCTATCCGAACGAGGTCGAGGGCGTGGTGGCGGCGCATCCGGGCGTGCTGGAAGTGGCGTGCATCGGCGTGCCGGACCAGAACTCGGGCGAGGCGGTCAAGCTGTTCGTGGTGCGCAAGGACCCGAACCTGACGGCCGAGCAGCTGCTGGATTACTGCAAGCACGAGCTGACGGCGTACAAGAAGCCGAAGTTCATCGAGTTCCGCGACGAGCTGCCGAAGACCAACGTCGGCAAGATCCTGCGGCGCCAGCTGCGTGACGAGAAGCCGAAGGTGGTCGCGTAATGTCAAGAAATCGCCTGTTCGCAGGCGATTTTTTTTACTTGTTCAATTGCGGCCGGCCGTTTTGCACGACGAAACTGGCGGCGGTCGCGATGCCGCTGGCCGCGTCGTGCACATCGTTCAAGCCGACGAAATGCGCGGTGGTGGCCGCCGGCGTGACGTTGATCAGCATGAAGCCGCGCTTGTCGCTGCGGCCGTACTTGATGCCCGGATTCATCGCGACATACTGCTCGGTGCGCGACTGCGGGCGCGACGGCGATGTGATCGACGTGCCGCAAAATTCCGTTGCCAGCACCGCGTTCGCACCCGACCGGGGACGCGCCGGATCGCGGCAGATTTCCGCGGCGAGGAAGCTGTGCACGTCGCCCGACAAAATCAACGGATTGCTTGCCTTGCTGATGGCCAGCCCGTCGAGCAGACGCCGGCGCGCCATCGGATAGCCGTCCCAGCCATCGGTCCAGATGCGCGCGTCGCCCTCGCTCTTGAACGGCACCTGGCTGTTGTGCGCCATCAGCGTTTGCTGCGCCAGGATGTTCCAGCGCGCCTGTGAAGACTTCAGGCCCTCGTCCAGCCAGCGCTGCTGCACCTCGCCCAGCATCGTGCGTTGGGTGTCGCCCAGCGCCGCGCACTGGCGCCGCACCACCGACGACGAGCCGCCGCGTCCCGCAGGCGGGCAAGCTTGCCAGGCGCGGTACTGGCGGTCATCCAGCACATGAAAGCGCGCCAGCCTTCCCCAGTCGTAGCGCTGGTAGATGCGCATGTTGGCGAAGTCGCCCGGCTTGCGCAGCACCAGCCGCACCGGCATATGCTCATAGAACGCCTGGTAAGCCGCCGCGCGCCGCTCCAGGAACTTCGGATTCCGGCGCTCGTCGCGGTCGTTGGCGTAGTCGTTGGCGACTTCGTGGTCGTCCCAGGTCACGATCCACGGCGCGGCGTGATGCGCGGCCTGCAGATCGCGGTCGCTCTTGTACTGGGCGTAGCGGCTGCGGTAGTCGGCCAGCGTAAAGCACTCGGAGGACCGTACGGCCTTTTGCGGGTGGCGCAGCTGATACGGCCCCCATTCGTAGATGTAATCGCCCAGGAAGGCCACCAGATCTGGCGAGGCGGCGGCCATGTGGCGATGCGCGGCATAGGTGCCGAACTCCCAGTGCTGGCACGAGGCCACGGCCAGCTTGAGCTGGTCGGCCATCGTGTCGGCGGCGGGCGCGGTGCGGGTGCGGCCGATGGGGCTGACGGCGTCGCCCAGCATGAAGCGATACCAGTACCAGCGCGCCGGCGACAGCCCGGTGACATCGACATGGACGCTGTGCGCCAGCTGCGGCGCCGCGCTGGCCGTGCCCTTGGCGACGATGCGGCTGAAGCGCTCATCCTCGGCCACCTCCCAGCGCACGGCGAAGGCCACCGGCGGCATAGCGGCCGCGTTGAGTGGATCGTGCAGGATGCGGGTCCAGATAACGACCGCGTTGGGCAGGGGTGAGCCGGAGGCGACGCCCAGGTTGAACGGATAGCCGGCTTTGCCGGCGCCCGCCGGCACGACGGCGAGGGCGTTGGCGCTTGCCGATGCCGCCAGCGCGGCGAGGAAGATGCGGCGTTGCGCGTCCACCGGGCCGATCGCCGATTACGGATGCATCAGCGTTTCGATCGGCGGCACCTTGCGCGGCTTGCGGTCGGAGTCGGTCGCCACATAGGTCAGCACCGCCTCGGTCACCTTGACGGTATCGGCCTGCAGCCGATTGCGCTCCGCGTACACCTCGACGTTGACGGTAATGGACGTATTGCCAACCTTGACAATATCAGCATAGAACGACAGCAGGTCTCCGACGAACACGGGATTTTTAAACAGGAACGAGTTCACGGCGATGGTCGCCACGCGGCCGTTGGCGCGGCGGGTGGCCGGCAGCGAGCCGGCGATATCGACCTGCGACATGATCCAGCCGCCGAAGACATCGCCGTAGACATTGGCGTCGGACGGCGACGGCATCATGCGCAGTTCCGGCATTTTGCCGGCGGGCAGGCCGCGATTGACCGTGGTGACGGCGATGGGTGTTGGATTTTCGGGCGTGGTCATCGTGAATTCTCTTCAGGGGCTACAATTACCGGGATTGAACCATAAAAAGCCGACATCCGCCATGCGCCGTTACCCGAATTCCCCGCCAGACCCGGTCGGCACAGCCGCCGCCTCCGCTCCCACCCGCAGCGACACCGCCACCCTGAAGACACTGATTCCCTACCTGTGGGTCTACAAATGGCGCGTGCTGCTGGCGCTGTGCTGCCTGGTCGGCGCCAAGCTGGCCAACGTCGGCGTGCCGGTGGTGATGAAAAAACTGATCGATTCGCTGACCATCACGCCATCGCATCCGCAGGCGCTGCTGGTGCTGCCGGTCGCCGCGCTGGTGGCCTACGGCGTGCTGCGCGTCTCGACCACGCTGTTCACCGAGCTGCGCGAATTCCTGTTCGCGCGCGTCACGCAGCGCGCCGTGCGCACCATCGCGCTGCAAGTGTTCCGCCACCTGCACGCACTGTCGCTGCGCTTCCACCTGAACCGCCAGACCGGCGGCATGACGCGCGATATCGAACGCGGCACGCGCGCGGTCGGCTCGCTGATCTCGTACACGCTGTTCAACATCCTGCCTACTTTGGTGGAGATCACGCTGGTGCTGGGCTATCTGGTTCTGCACTACGACATCTGGTTCTCGGTGATCACCTTCGTCGCGCTGGTGTTGTACATCACCTTCACCGTCGTCGTCACCAACTGGCGCACGCATTTCCGCCGCACGATGAACGATCTCGATTCGAAGGCCAACACCAAGGCCATCGACTCGTTGATCAACTACGAGACCGTCAAATACTTCGGCAACGAGGACTACGAGGCCAGACGCTACGACGAGGGCCTGCAAAACTACGAATCGGCGGCCGTCAAATCGCAGACATCGCTGTCGCTGCTGAACACCGGGCAGTCGATGATCATCGCGATTGCCGTCACCTTGATCCTGTGGCGCGCCACGGTGGGCGTCATCAACGGCACCATGACACTGGGCGATCTGGTGCTGGTCAACTCGTTCATGATCCAGCTTTATATTCCGCTCAACTTCCTGGGCGTGATCTACCGCGAGATCAAGCAAAGCCTGGCCGACATGGAGAAGCTGTTCTCGCTGCTGGACCAGAACCGCGAGATCGCCGACGCCAAGGACGCACAGCCGCTGGTCACGCACGGCGCGCAGGTGCGCTTCAACCACGTCGACTTCAGCTACGAATCGAAGCGCCAGATCCTGTTCGACGTCGACTTCACCATCGCCCCGGGCACCACGACGGCGGTGGTGGGGCACAGCGGCTCGGGCAAGTCGACCTTGTCGCGATTGCTGTTCCGCTTTTACGAAGTCAACGCCGGCGGCATCACCATCGACGGCCAGGACCTGCGTTCGCTGACGCAGGACTCGGTGCGCCACGCGATTGGCATCGTGCCGCAGGATACGGTGCTGTTCAACGACACCATCGAATACAACATCGCCTACGGCAAGCCGGGCGCCAGCAAGGAGCAGATCGTCGCGGCCGCGCGCGCGGCGTCGATCCACGACTTCATCGAGAGCCTGCCGGACGGCTACGGCACGATGGTCGGCGAGCGGGGACTAAAGCTATCGGGCGGCGAAAAGCAGCGCGTGGCGATCGCCCGCACCTTGCTGAAGAATCCCGCGATTTTGATCTTCGACGAAGCCACGTCCGCGCTGGACTCGAAGGCCGAGCAGGCGATCCAGGCGCAGCTCAAGGAAATCGCCAAGAGCCGCACCACGATGGTCATCGCGCACCGTCTGTCGACGGTGGCCGACGCGCAGCAGATCCTGGTGCTCGACCACGGCCGCATCGTCGAACGCGGCACGCACCAATCGCTGCTCGCGGCCGACGGCCTGTACGCGCAGATGTGGCAGCGCCAGCAGGCCAAGGCCGATGAAGAATTGACCTCGTCGCCCGAGGACGAGGCGCGCGCCGAATAACCCCTAACCACCGGGGTCAGTGCCGACATTCGGACACGTGCTGTGCTGTATGGCGGATGAGGCCGTGTCCGAATGTCGGCACTGACCCCAATGATTTTTTTCACTTTGATAAGGAATCGACCATGAAGTCTCGCTTTGTCCTGGGTGCTGTCACCGCGCTGGTGGCGTGCATGCAAAATGCCTACGCCGACCCCACAGAACAGCAATTCCGCGCCCTCTACAAGGAGCTGGTCGAAACCAACACCACCTTATCGTCGGGCAGCTGCACGCTGGCGGCCGAACGCATCGCCACGCGCCTGAAGGCGGCCGGCTTCCCGGATTCGGACCTGCACCCCTTCGCCGATCCGAAATCTCCGAAGGAGGGCGGTCTGGTCGCCATCCTGCCGGGCAGCGATCCGAAGGCCAAGGCCATCCTGCTGCTGGCGCATATCGACGTGGTCGAGGCCAAGCGCGAGGACTGGGTCCGCGACCCGTTCACGCTGATCGAGGAGGACGGCAAGTTCTACGCGCGCGGTGCGCTGGACGACAAGGCGCAGGCGGCCATCTGGGCCGACTCGCTGATCCGCTTCAAGAAGGAAGGCTTCAAGCCGCGCCACACCTTGAAGATGGCGCTGACCTGCGGCGAGGAGACGGCCGGCGCCTCCAACGGCGCCGAGTGGCTGACCAAGAACAAGCGCGATTTGATCGACGCCGGCTACGCGCTGAACGAAGGCGCGGGCGGCGAGCTCAATGCGGCAGGCAAGCGCGTCTCGATGACGGTGCAGGCGGGCGAGAAGGTCGCGCAGAACTACCGGCTGGAAGTGACCAATCGCGGCGGCCACAGTTCGCGTCCGCAAAAGGATAACGCCATCTACCGGTTGGCGTCCGCGCTGAAGAAGGTCGAAGGCTACGAGTTCCCGATCCAGCTGGCCGACGGCAGCCGTGGTTACCTGAACGGCATGTCGAAGATCCAGGCGGCGGCCGGCCACAAGGACGTCGCCGACGCCATGCTCGCCGTGGTCAAGAACCCGGCCGACGCCAAGGCCGTCGCGCTGTTGTCGTCGACCGATTCCAGCTGGGGCGCGATGCTGCACACCACCTGCGTCGCCACCCTGCTCGATGCCGGCCACGCCACCAACGCGCTGCCGCAGCGCGCCCGCGCCAACATCAACTGCCGCATCTTCCCCGGCGTGACGCAGGAGGAAGTGCGCCAGACCCTGGTCAAAGCGATCGACGATCCGGCGGTCAAGGTGGAAACGCTGGAAATCCGAGGCGAGAACTCCGCCCCGCCGGCGTTGACGAAGGCGATCCTGGAGCCGGTCGAGCGCATGACGGCCAAGATGTGGCCGGGCGTGCCGGTGATGCCGATTTTGCAGTCCGGCGCCACGGACGGCCAGTTCCTCAACGCCGCCGGCATTCCGACGTACGGCATCAGCGGCATCTTCCTCACGCCCGACCTCGGCAACATCCACGGCCTGAACGAATACATCGGCGTGCAATCGCTGATGGAAGGCCGCACCTTCCTGCATGAACTGGTAAAAATCTACGCCAACCAGTAACTCAATAAAAAAAGCAGCTCCGGGGTCAGGTCCACCATTTCTACACGGGCTCGACCTTGGAGCAGGCTAGGGCAGAGCTCCTGTAGAAATGGTGGACCTGACCCCGGATGAAAAAAGGCCACCTGAACTGACGGTGGCCTTTGCTTTTGCAGTGCGCGTTTTACGCGGCGTTTTTGACCATCTCATCCTCCTGACCCGGCTCGAGCAGCTCGCCCTCCCACTTGGCGACGACCGCCGTGGCGACGCCGTTGCCGATGACGTTGGTCGCGGAACGCGCCATGTCGAGGAAGTGGTCGATGCCGAGCAGCAGCAACATGCCCGCTTCGGGGATGTTGAACTGGCTTAAGGTGGCGGCGATCACCACCAGCGAGGCGCGCGGCACGCCGGCCATGCCCTTGGAAGTGAGCATCAGCACCATCATCATCGTCATTTGCTGCCCCAGCGACATTTCGATGCCGTAGGCCTGGGCAATGAACACGGTGGCGAAGGTGCAGTACATCATCGAGCCGTCCAGGTTGAACGAGTAACCGATCGGCAGCACGAACGAGGCGATCCGGTTGCGCACACCGAAGCGCTCCAGGCCTTCCAGCGTTTTCGGGTAGGCCGCTTCGCTCGAGGCGGTCGAGAACGCCAGCAGGGCCGGGCCGCGCAGCTCCTTCATCAGGCCGAACACGCGGCCCTTGAGGAACAGGAAGCCGGCGAAGATCAGCAGGCACCACAGCAGGATGATGCCGAAGTAGAACTCGGCCATGAACACGCCGTAGGTCGACAGCACGCCCAGGCCGCTTTTTGCGATGACGCCGGCGACGGCGGCGAACACGGCAATCGGCGCGAACTTCATCACATAGCCGGTGACCTTGAGCATCACGTGGGCGACGCCGTCAAGCGCGTCGACCATGATCTCGGCCTTCTTGCCGACGGCGGCGGCGGCCGAACCGAAGAACAGCGAGAAGATAACGATCTGCAAGATCTCGTTCTTGGCCATGCCGTCGACAATCGACGCCGGCACCAGGTGGGTGACGAAGTCCTTCAACGTCAGGCTGGACGTGGCCAGTTCGACCTTGGCGGAGGCGGTGGCGGCCATGTGGCCCAGCAGCGCGTCGCCCGGACGGAACAGGTTGACCAGCACCAGGCCCAGGCTCAGGGACATGACCGAGGCGATGAAGAACCAGCCCATGGTCTTGATGCCGATGCGGCCCACTTCGCTGGCATCGCCCATGCGCGCGATGCCGACAACCAGGGTCGAGAACACCAGCGGGGCGATGATCATTTTAATCAGGCGCAGGAACAAGGTCGTGATCAGCGACATCGTGTCGGCAAAACTGACGGGGTTCGCCATGTTGGCGTGAACGATGTAGCCGGTAAGAATACCGAGCGCCAGTGCGATCAGGATGTAAGTGGTCAAACGACTTTGTTTAGGCATGTTCTCTGTTTTCCATGGTAGTGTCTCTATGGACGCCGGCTGGGGCGGGATTGGTCCGCCAAAGCGCAGTCTCGTACAAAATAATGTCATTACCCCGCAATGTGGAGGTATGATCCAGCCAATGCAGCTTTGTAAGCTGATGAAACATTGAGCAAGTTCCGCAGTATCCTTGTGGTCAAGGGTACTGTCAAGTTCGCGTGGACGCAGGCCCACACGCCTGTCGCGGGCACTCTCACTTCGCCAAAAATATGATAGCGATAAATAATCTGAGCAAATGGTATGGCCAGTTCCAGGTATTGGCCGAATGCACCACCAGCGTCGCCAAGGGGGACGTGATGGTCATTTGCGGGCCGTCCGGTTCGGGCAAGTCGACCCTGATCAAGACCGTCAACGGCCTGGAGCCGTTTCAGCAGGGCGAAATCGTCGTCGACGGCATCTCGGTCGGCGCCAAGGGCACCGACCTGCCCAAGCTGCGCGCGCGCATCGGCATGGTGTTCCAGAATTTCGAGCTGTTCCCGCATCTGTCGGTGCGCCAGAACCTGACGCTGGGCCAGGTCAAGGTGCTGGGACGCAGCGAGGACGAGGCCAACGCGCGCGGCCTGCAGTACCTGGACCGCGTCGGCCTGCTGTCGCAGCAGGACAAATATCCGAACCAGCTGTCCGGCGGCCAGCAGCAGCGCGTGGCGATCGCCCGCGCGCTGTCGATGGACCCGATCGCGATGCTGTTCGACGAGCCCACCTCCGCGCTGGACCCGGAGATGATCAACGAGGTGCTCGACGTGATGGTCGGCCTGGCGCAAGAGGGCATGACGATGATGGTGGTCACGCACGAGATGGGATTCGCCAGGAAGGTGGCCAACCGGGTCGTCTTCATGGACAAGGGGCGGATACTGGAGGACTGCGGCAAGGATGAATTCTTCGGCGCGCCGCGCTCCGAGCGCGCCCGCGATTTCCTGGCGCGGATTATTCACTAGCTTAGCTTCAGTTCCACCCGCATCACAGATAGCATGCGCCGGCACTGCCGGCAGATCGTTTTTGACGTTCATTGTATTTTTCTTAGGAGGAATCATGTCGTTACCGCGAGTGCTCTATCGTTTTGCCATCGTCGCCGCCAGCGCGGTCCTTGCCACCGGTCCCGCCGCCGCCCAGGAAGCCGGCGGCACGCTCGCCAAGATCAAGCGCACCGGCACCATCACGCTCGGTGTGCGCGACGGCTCCATCCCCTTCTCCTACCTCGACGACAAGCAGCAGTACCAGGGCTACTCGGTCGATTTGTGCCTGAAGGCGGTGGCGGCGATCGAGAAGCACCTGGGCATGTCCGGTGTGAAGGTGGTGATGAATCCCGTCACCGCCGCCAACCGCATTCCGCTCATGGCCAACGGCACCATCGATCTCGAATGCGGCTCGACCACCAACAACGCCGAGCGGCAGAAGCAGGTGGCGTTCGCGCCGACCATGTTCGTCATCTCCAACCGGCTGCTGGTCAAGAAGGCGTCCAACATCCGCAGCCTGGCCGACATGAAGGGCAAGACGCTGGTGGCCACCGCCGGCACCACGACGCTCAAGCAGATGACGATGCTGAACAACGAGCGCAAACTGGGCATGACCATCGCCGTCGGCAAGGACCATCCCGAATCGTTCCTGATGCTGGAGACCGGGCGCGCCGCCGCCGAGGCCAACGACGACATCCTGCTGGCCAGCCAGGTCGCCACCGCGCGCAATCCGGGCGAGTACACGATCCTGCCGGAGGCGCTGTCGGTCGAGCCGTATGCGATCATGATGCGGCGCGGCGACACGGCCTTCAAGGCGGTGGTCGACAAGGCGCTGACGCAGTTCTACCAGTCGCCCGAATTCTCCAAGACCTACGACAAGTGGTTTGCCAGCGCAATCCCGCCGCGCGGCATCAACCTGAATTTCCCGATGCCGGCCACGCTCAAGGCGGTCATCGCCAAGCCGACCGATTCGCCCGATCCGGCGGCTTATGCCGTGACGGCGGCGCCGGCGCCCGCCCAGAAGACCGACGCTAAGAAATAAGCGCGGCGCGTCGCGATGAACTACCAATGGAACTGGAACATCTTCCGGGAGATGTCGCCGGACGGCGTGCAAACGTACTGGGAGACGCTGCTTTCCGGCCTGGCCTGGACGATGGCGACATCGCTGGCCGGCTGGGTGATCGCGCTGGCGCTGGGCTTCGCCGTTGGCGCCATGCGCACCTTGCCCAACCGCTGGCTGCGGATGGTGGGCACCGGCTACGTCGAGCTATTCCGTAACGTGCCTTTGCTGGTGCAGATGTTCCTGTGGTTCTTCGTGATGCCGGAGCTGCTGCCGCAGGCAGGCGGCGACTGGCTTAAGTCCCTGCCCAACGCGCCCTTCGTGACGGCGGTGCTGTGCCTCGGCTTCTTCACCTCGGCGCGGGTGGCGGTGCAGGTCACGGCAGGCATCGAGGCACTGGCCGGTGGTCAGCGCCTGGCCGCGCTGGCGCTGGGCCTCGATCTGCCGCAGGCCTACCGCTTCGTGCTGCTGCCGCTGGCGGTGCGCACGATCCTGCCGCCGCTGACCAGCGAATTCCTCAACATCATCAAGAACAGCTCCGTGGCGCTGACCATCGGCTTAATGGAGCTGACCGCCAGCGCGCGCGCGATCCAGGAGTTTTCCTTCCAAGTGTTTGAAGCCTTCACCGCCGCCACGCTGATTTATGTGGTGGTCAACCTGGTGGTGATCGCCGCCATGCGCTGGCTGGAGCACCGTCTCGCGCTGCCCGGCACATTGGGGGGGCGCTGATGTTTGCCCAATTCGACTTCGGCGTCATCGCCAACTCGTGGGTCTATCTGTTCCAGGTCGGCATGGCGTTTACCTTGGAGCTGACTGTGCTGTCGATGATCGGCGGCGTGGCGCTGGGCACCTTGCTGGCGCTGGGACGCATGTCCAGTTTCAAGCCGCTGGCGCTGGTGGCCGCCGCCTACGTCAACCTGATACGCTCGGTGCCGCTGGTGCTGGTGATCTTCTGGTTCTATTTCCTGGTGCCGTACATGGCGGCGTGGGTGATCGGCGCGCAGGAGCCGGTCAAGGTCGGCACGTTCTGGTCGGCGCTGATCACGTTCACCTTGTTCCAGGCCGCGTACTACTGCGAGATCATGCGCGGCGGCATACAGGCGATCCCGCGCGGCCAGGTGCTGGCGGCGCAGGCGTTGGGATTGCGCTACTGGCAGACGATGGGACGGATCGTGCTGCCGCAGGCCTTCCGCAACATGCTGCCGGTGCTGCTGACGCAGACCATTGTGCTGTTCCAGGATGTGTCGCTGGTGTACGTGCTGTCGGTGCCGGACTTCGTCGGCGCCGCCAGCAAGGTGGCGCAGCGCGACGGCCGCCTGGTGGAAATGTACACCTTTGTGGCGCTGGTTTACTTCGTTCTGTGCTGCCTGTTGTCGTGGCTCGCGCGGCAGCTACACAAGCGTGTGGCGATCGTGCGCTGAGTAATCCTTCAGCGCGGCCTGCATGAAGTCGATGAACAGCCGCACGCGCGACGGGATCAGGCGCGATTCGATGATCGCGTGGACCGGCGCCGGCGAGACGTCCCATTCGGGCAGCACGCGCTTCAGCGAGTCACGTAAGGCGTCGTCGCGCATCTCCGGCCCCGCCGAGATGGCGACGCCTACGCCGAGCGTCGCCAAGGTGCGGCACATGCTGACGTTGTTGGCACAATAGCGGCCGGAGACGTCAACCGTGGTGGTTTGTTTTCCGGACGTTAGCGTCCACCGCGATTGCTTTCCCGATGCCGCCTGGATCACGCACTGGTGGTGTGCCAGGTCTTGCGGGTGATTTAGTGGCGGGGCATCGCGCAGATACTCCGGCGCGGCGAACAGATAGCGCGGCAGCAGCCCGATCTGCCTGGAGATCAATGTGGACGGCGTCGGTGGCGGCGTGCCAATGCGGATCGCGCAGTCGAAACCGTCCGCCACCAGGTCGATGCGGCGCGGTGTCAAATCCATTTCGAAATCGATCAGCGGATACAGCTCGCCGAAGCGCTTGATCGCCGGTGCGAGATAGCTGATCGCCAGGTCGACCGGCATCGATACCCTGAGAAGGCCGCTGGGCCGCTCGGCCAGTTCCATCAGCGATTCGTGCGCGATGCGGGCCTCGGCGACGATCCCCTGGCAGCGCCGGAAGTACGCCTGGCCCGCTTCCGTCAATTCCACTTTACGGGTGGAGCGGTGAAACAGGCGCACGCCGATTTCCTTTTCCAGATCGGAGATGCGGCGCGAGAGCGTCGAATTGGGCATGTCCAATTGCTCGGCGGCGCGACGGAAGCCCTTGGCGTTCGCCACCGCCACAAACAACTCCATACTCGCCAGCAGTGTCATTGCGATTGCTCCATCTGTGGATCAGTGATTCCATTTTAAGCTATTTATCCACGGGGTGAAACAATGGATGATGGCTTCACTGTCATCCACTTCCCGAGGAACCTGAAATGAACCAGCTCTCCACCGCAGTCAAGATCGGCCCTTACGACCTCCGCAACCGTATCTTCATGGCGCCGATGACCCGCTCGCGCGCCAACGACGCCGACGGCGTCCAGTCCGACCTGGCCGTCACCTACTACCGCCAGCGCGCCGGCGCGGGCCTGATCATTACCGAAGGCACTTTTCCGAGCGCGATGGGCAAGGGCTATGTCGCCACGCCCGGAATCTACAGCGACGGGCAGGTCGAGGCCTGGAAGCGCGTCACCGACGCGGTCCACGCCGAGGGCGGACGGATCTTCCTGCAGTTGATGCACACCGGCCGCATCTCCCATCCGTCGATGCTGCCGCAAGGCGCGCTGCCGGTGGCGCCGTCGGCGATCAAGGCGGCCGGCCAGGCGTACACGATGTCCGGCATGGCCGATTTCGTTACACCGCGCGCGCTGGAGACGGCGGAAGTGGCAGCCGTGGTGGACGAGTACCGCATGGCGACGCGCCGAGCGCTGGAAGCGGGCTTCGATGGCGTCGAGCTGCACGCGGCGTCGGGCTATTTGCCGGAGCAGTTTCTGTCGTCCGGCACCAACCTGCGCACAGACCAATATGGCGGTTCGATACAGAACCGCGCGCGCTTTATCCTGGAGGTGCTGCAAGCGATGGTCGCGGAGGCGGGAGCGGACCGCGTCGGCATCAAGATCTCGCCCGAGATGGGTTTTAATGACATCGTCGACGCGAACCCGGTCGAGACCTACACCTATCTGGTGGGCCAGTTGGCGCATTTGAAGCTGGCCTACCTGCATGTGGCGCTGTTCAAAGCGAACTACGATTACCACGCCGCGTTGAAGCCGTTGTTCGGCGGCGTCTATCTGCTCGGTGGTGGCCAAAGCCGTGAATCCGGCGAGCAGCGCATCGCCGCCGGTGAGGCCGATGCGGTGGTCTATGGCAGCACCTTCCTGGCCAACCCCGATCTGCCGCGCCGCTTCGAACTGAATGCTCCGCTCAACGCACCGAATCCCGCACTGTTCTACGTTCCAGGTCCACAAGGGTATATCGACTATCCGGCGCTCGATGACGAACGTGCCAATCGCGCGCTGCGCGTGCATGCATATGGCGGCCCGGAGGTTTTGCGTTGGGATGAGGTGCCGGTGCCGCAGCCGGGGGAGGGCGAGGTGCTGGTGCGGGTGACCGCCGCCGGTGTCAATGGACTCGATTGGAAGATTCGCGACGGCTTGGTGCAGGACGCTTTTCCATTGCGGTTGCCGGCTACGCTGGGGATTGAGCTGGCCGGCGAGGTTGCCGCTGTCGGTGCGGGCGTCGAAGGCTACGCCATCGGCGACCGGGTACACGCCGCGCTCGGTGCGTTGGGCGCGTATGTCGGCCATGTGGTGGTCGGCGCCGCCAAGCTGGCGCGGATACCGGCCGCCATCGACGACGCCACCGCCGCCGCCATCCCGGTCGCATCGCTGACGGCCTGGCAGTCGCTGTTCGAAGCGGGCCAGCTTGAGCGCGGCGAGACGGTGCTGATTCACGGCGGCGCCGGCGCGATCGGCAGTTTAGCGGTGCAGTTCGCGAAGCAGGCCGGCGCCCGGGTGGTGACCACCGCGCGCAGCCGCAATGCCGATCTGCTGCGCCGCCTTGGCGCCGACGAGGTGATCGACTATCAGGCCGTCCGGTTTGAGGAAGTCGCCAAGGACATCGACCTGGTGCTAGATTTTGTCGGCGGCGAGACCTTGGCCCGGTCCTGGCAAGTGCTGTCGCCGAAGGGCCGCGTTTTTACCACGGCGGCGCCGGAGATCGCGGCGCAATTGTCGGAGGGAAGGCGCGGCGGCTGGTTCCGCATGCGTGCGGACGGCGCCCAGTTGGCCGAGATCACGGCCAAAGTCGCCGCTGGCGACCTCACCGTGGTGATCGACGAAGTCGTGACGGTGGAGCAGGCAGGCGAAGCCATCGAACGCAATAAGCAAGGCCATGGCGCCGGCAAGACCGTGATCCGGTTCTAAAAAACTGCGGGGTCAAGTCTGACATTCGGACACGGCCTGAGCGCTAATATGATGGCAAAATATCATTTCTAGCGTTAGCGGTGGTGGGCTGTAGATGGGGGCGTGTCCGAATGTCAGACTTGACCCCGGCGTTCTGGATGCGGGAGCTGCCCGGCAGCAGGTAAAATGGCGGTATCCGCATTTTGATAGCCAGAAAGCCCGCCGCCATGTCCGACTTCGAAAACACCCCCGACAGCATCACCATCGCCCGTCCAGACGACTGGCACCTGCACCTGCGCGACGGCGCCACCCTGGCCAGCGTGCTGCCGCACAGCGCGCGCCAGTTCGCCCGCGCCATCGTGATGCCGAACCTGAAGCCGCCGGTGACCACCACCGCCGCCGCCGAGGCTTATCGCAGCCGCATCATGGCCGCGCTGCCGTCTGGCATGAAGTTTGAGCCGCTGATGACGCTCTACCTGACCAACAACACGCCGCCGGACGAAATCCTGCGCGCGCAGGAGAGCGGCATCGTGCACGCCGTCAAACTGTATCCGGCCGGCGCCACCACCAATTCCGACGCCGGCGTGACCGATCTGTCGAACTGCTACAAGACGCTGGAGATGATGCAGGAAGTCGGCATGCCGTTCCTGGTCCACGGCGAAGTCACCGACCAGGACATCGATCTGTTCGACCGCGAGGCGGTCTTCATCGAGCGCGTCATGCGCCCGCTGCGCCGCGATTTCCCGGCGCTGAACATCGTCTTCGAACATATCACCACCAAGCACGCCGCCCAGTACGTGGCCGAAGCCGAAGGCCCGATCGCCGCGACCATCACCGCGCATCACCTGCTATACAACCGTAACGACATCTTCAAGGGCGGCATCCGTCCCCACTACTACTGCCTGCCGGTGCTCAAGCGCGAAGAACACCGGCTGGCGCTGGTCACCGCCGCCACCAGCGGCGACGAGCGCTTCTTCCTCGGCACCGACTCGGCGCCGCACGCGCAGGGCGCCAAGGAAGCGGCCTGCGGCTGCGCCGGTTGCTACACCGCGCTGCACGCGATGGAGCTGTATGCCGAGGCGTTCGAACGCGCCGGCGCGCTGGACAAGCTGGAAGCCTTTGCCAGCTTCAACGGCCCGGCCTTCTACAACCTGCCGCGCAACACCGACACCATCACCCTCAAACGCGAACAGTGGACCTTGCCCGAAACGCTGCCGATGGCCGACCAGCAGGTGGTGCCACTCAACGCCGGTGAAACCATCAACTGGAAAATGGTATAAGCAGTGCTGCAATCGATCGACTGGTCGCGCCCCTGGTATGAGTCGGTACGGGGCGCGGCCGGCAAGCTGGTAGCGGACGTTCATTTCAGGGACGCCTTCAGCGCGCAGGCTGCCGCACTGGGCCTGCGCAATCATCTCGGCTTGCCGCTCTCCTTCGTGCCGCAGGAGGCGCTGCCCGACGGCACCGCGTACGAAGCCTTCATCGGCGCCACCGGTGGCGTGCCCACACGCGACAATCTCCACGACTTCTTCAACGGCCTGGTATGGCTTAGCTTCCCGCTGATCAAAGTGCGGCTGAATGCCTTGCAGGCGGCGCAGATCGCGCAGGACGGCATTGGCAAATCGCGCGGCCCGGCGCGCGACGCCGCCACCATCTTCGACGAGAACGCGGCGCTGCTGGTGGTGCGCGATGGCGACAGTGGTCATCGCCTGACCGAGGCGCTGCGCGAGCATCGATGGCACGACGCTTTCGTCGGCCAGCGCGCCAGCTTCGGTCCGGACGCGCAGGTGTGGCTGTTCGGTCACGCGCTGATGGAGAAGTTGGTTGCACCTCGCAAGGCAATCACCGCGCACACGCGGGTGGTGGTGGCGGGCGACGATTTCTTCACGATGGAGCACGACGCCCGGCGCGCGTGGTTGGACCGCAAAGTGGCGCGCGACCTGGAGGACAACGCCCTCAGCACGGCCGACTTCACGCCGATGCAGGCCTTGGGCGTGCCCGGATGGTGGCCAGACCAGGACGACGCCTTCTATGCGGATGCAACGGTGTTCCGTGCCAAACGCCCAGTCGCAGTAAAATAACATCTCGACATCACAACCAACATCGCCGCCGACGCGGCAGAAAGATCACGCCATGACGCAGGTAATTCGCTGGGGCATACTCGGAACGGGCAAAATCGCCAAGGCCTTCGCCACCGCTTTGCAGGACACGCCCGGCGCAAAGCTGGCGGCCATAGGTTCGCGCTCCGTAGATAGCGCTACCAAATTCGGCGCGGAGTTCGGCGCGGAGCGTTTCCACGGCAGCTACCAGGCGCTGGCCGACGATCCGGAGGTCGATGTCATCTACATCGGCACCCCGCATCCGATGCACCACGAGAACGCGCTGATGTGCCTTAACGGCGGCAAGGCGGTGCTGGTGGAGAAGTCGTTCACGATGAACCGCCGCCAGGCCGAGGACATCATCGCGCTGGCGCGCGAGAAAAAACTGTTCGTCATGGAGGCGATGTGGACTCGCTTTATGCCGGCCGTGGTAGAGGCCAAGCGCATCGTCGATAGCGGCGAGATCGGCAAGCCGGCGCACGTCACCGCCGATTTCGGCTTCACGTCCGACGCGGGGCCGGAACACCGCCTGTTCAATCCTGAACTGGGCGGCGGCGCGCTGCTGGACCTGGGCATCTATCCGCTGTCGATGTCGTCGTTCTTCCTCGGCACGGTCACCGGTGTGAAGGCGCAGGCCGAGATGGCGCCGACCGGCGTCGATATGCAGACTGCGTTCACGCTCACGCACGAAGGCGGCGGCGTGTCGGCCTGCGCGTGCAGCCTGCGTTCGCGCACGCCGACCGAGCTGACGATCTCCGGCACCAAGGGCTTTGTGCGCCTGAGCGACCGTTTTCATAATACCGAAACCATCACCGTCACCCTGGTCGACGGCGCCTCGCGCAGCGAGCGCACCATGACGATCGCGCGCAGCGGCAACGGCTACACCCACGAAGCGCAGGAAGTGGGCCGCTGCATCCGCGAAGGCCTTATCGAAAGCCCGGTCATGCCGCACGCGGAAACGCTCAACATCATGGGCACGCTGGACTCGATCCGCCAGCAAATCGGCCTGCGCTACAGCGCCGACAACTAATAGTTCGAGCGCGGTTGGCGCGAACTGGTTAAAATCGACAGATGTCGTTTCGATAATCGGGAAAACCATGTTCGTCGCCAGCCGCGCACCTTCGCTCAAAACCGTGTTGATCGCCACCGGCGTCGTCCTGACCTTGGCGATGGGCGTGCGCCACGGCTTCGGCTTCTGGATGCAGCCGATCTCCCAGGCCAACGGCTGGACGCGCGAGACCTATTCGCTGGCGCAGGCCTTGCAGAACCTGATGTGGGGCGCCTTCGGCCCGTTCGCCGGCATGGCGGCGGACCGTTTCGGCACCATGCGCGTGGTGCTGGTTGGCGCGCTCAGTTACGCGGCGGGCCTGGTCTGGATGGCGGTGGTGACCGATCCGACGATGTTCGTCATCGGTACCGGGGTGCTGATCGGCCTTGGACTGTCCTGCACCGCGTTCGGCGCCGTCAGCGGCATCATCGGCCGCGTGGCGCCGGCCGAAAAGCGCTCGTGGGCCTTCGGCATCTCCGGCGCCGCCAGTTCGTTCGGCCAGTTCCTGATGATGCCGGTCGAGCAGCAGCTGATCTCCGCGATCGGCTGGCAAAACGCCTTCTATGTGCTGGCCGCGCTGGTGCTGCTGTTGATGATACCGATGACCTTTTATCTGCGCGAGCCGGCGGCCGACCATGGCGACGGTCCGCAGCAAAGCATCCGCGAGGCGATGGGCGAGGCGCTTCGCAACCGTTCCTTCCTGTTCCTGGTGGCCGGCTATTTTGTTTGCGGCTTCCAGGTGGTGTTCATCGGCGTGCACCTGCCGGCCTATTTGAAGGACAAGGGGATTGGTGATCCGAGCGTGGCGGTGATGGCGCTGGCGCTGATTGGCTTGTTCAATATTGTCGGCTCCTACTACGCGGGTAAATTGGGTGGACGGCTACCGAAGCGGTATTTGCTGTCGTCGATTTACTTCACGCGGTCGGTCGTGATCTCGCTGTTCCTGCTGGCGCCTTTGACGCCGTTTTCGGTGTACGTGTTCGCGGCGGCGATGGGGTTGATCTGGCTGTCGACGGTGCCGCTGACGAACGGGATCATCGCGGGGATTTTCGGCGTCAAGCATATGTCGATGCTGGCCGGCGTGGTGTTCTTCTCGCACCAGGTGGGCAGCTTCCTGGGCGTGTGGATGGGCGGGTTCCTGTTCGCCAAGCAGGGTAGTTATGACATCGTCTGGGGAATATCGATCGCGCTGGGCGTGATGGCGGGGCTGATCAACCTGCCGATCAACGAGCGGCCGGTGGTGCGCAGCGTGTTGAAGGCGGCGTAGCGATGAAAACGTGGGCGCTTCGGGCGGCGGGTGTTGTGGTGGTGGCGCTGGTGTTCATGGCGTATCTGCAGCCCGAGTTCGTGGTCGACCTGGCGAACCGCTTTTACATGTGCTTTTGACGTGTGAAGGTCGAGTCCGTGTAGAAATGGTGGACCTGACCCCGGATTAGACTTTGAGAAACTCTTCGCGGCCGCCCAGCCAGCGGGCCAGGTGCGCTTCCACCGTGGCGGCTTTTTCGGCGCTGTCGGCGTGCAGCAGGTCGTGCGCGACGTCGCGCGCCTGATCCACCAGCCAGCCGTCCGTCTCCAGATCCGCGAAGCGCAGCATCGCTTGCCCCGATTGCCGCGCGCCGAGGAATTCGCCCGGGCCGCGTATCTCCAGGTCGCGCCGGGCGATCTCGAAGCCGTCGGTCGTTTCTCGCATCGTCATCAGCCGCTGCTTGGCGACGCCGCCCAGCGGGCTTTGATACAGCAGCAGACACACGCTGGCCGCCGAACCCCGCCCCACGCGCCCGCGCAGCTGGTGCAGCTGCGACAGCCCGAATCGTTCCGCATGCTCGATCACCATCAGCGACGCATTCGGCACGTCGACGCCCACTTCGATCACGGTCGTCGCCACCAGCACTTGCATGTCGTTGGCGATGAACGATTCCATCACCGCCTGCTTTTCCGCCGGCTTCAGGCGCCCGTGCACCAGGCCCACGCTCAGATCCGGCAATGCTTCGGCCAGCAGCGCGTGCGTGTCGGTCGCCGTTTGCAGTTGCAGCGCTTCCGATTCTTCGATCAGCGGGCAGACCCAGTAAATCTGCCGGCCTTCCAGCGCCGCCGCGTGCACACGTTCGATCACTTCGTCGCGCCGGTTCTGATCGATCGCGCGCGTGACGATCGGGCTGCGCCCCGGCGGCAGCTCGTCGATGACCGATACTTCCAGGTCGGCGTAATAGGTCATTGCCAACGTGCGCGGGATCGGCGTGGCCGACATCATCAGCTGGTGCGGGATGGCGCCTTCGTTGCCCTTGTTGCGCAAGGTGAGCCGCTGGCCGACGCCGAAGCGGTGCTGCTCGTCGACGATCACCAGCCCCAGATTGGCGAAGATCACCGCTTCCTGGATCAGCGCGTGCGTGCCGATCACCAGTTGCGCTTCGCCCGATTCGATCAGTTCATACGCGGCCAGCTTGTCCTTTTTCTTCAGGCTGCCCGTCAGCCACGCGACCTTGACGCCCAGTGGCTCCATCCACGCGGCGATCTTGCGGAAGTGCTGGTCGGCGAGGATTTCGGTCGGCGCCATCAGCGCGGCCTGGAAGCCGCTATCGATCGCTTGCGCGGCCGCCAGCGCGGACACCACCGTCTTGCCGCTGCCGACGTCGCCCTGCAACAGCCGCTGCATCGGATACGGGTGGCGCAGGTCGGCGCGGATTTCGTTCAGCACGCGCTGCTGCGCGCCGGTCAGCTTGAACGGCAGCGCGGCCTGGAAGCGCTCCGACAGCGCGCCGACCACCTTCAGCGCGGCGGCGCCCTTGGAGCGGCGCGCGCGTTGTGCGCGTTTCAGCGACAGCTGCTGCGCCAGCAGTTCGTCGAACTTTACGCGGGTCCACGCGGGATGTGAGCGATCCGCGAGCGCGTGCTCGTCCACCTGTTGCGGCGGATAGTGCAGCAGCCGGACCGCCGGTTCGAAGTCCGACAGCTGCATCTCGGCGCGCAGTTCGGCCGGCAGAGTGTCGGTCCAGTCGACCCGTTTCATGGCGTCGCCGATGGCGCGCCGCAGGATCGGCTGCGACAGGCCTTCGCCGGATGGATACACCGGCGTCAGGGAGGTCGGCAGCGGGGCGCCTTCGTTGATAACCTTATAGGCCGGGTGCACCATCTCGGCGCCGAAGAAGCCGTGCTTGAGTTCACCGCGCGCGCGCACCCGCGTGCCTTCGGCCAGCTGCTTGACCTGGCTGCCGTAGAAGTTCATGAAGCGCAGTTGCAGGTCGCCCGTTTCGTCGGCGATATGCACCAGCAGCTGCTTGCGCGGCTTGTAGCTGATTTCGTTCTTGACCACCACGCCCTCGACCTGCGAGGTGTCGCCGCCGTGCAGGCGCGCTTCTTCGATGGTGATGACCTGGGTTTCGTCCTCGTAGCGCATCGGCAGGTGCAGCACCAGATCCATGTCCGTGTGCAGGCCGAGCTTGGCCAGCTTGGCTTCGGGGCTGACGGTCTTCCTGGCAGGTTTTGACGCGGGCTTTGACGCGGGCTTTGATGGAATCACAGGCATATTCGGGCGTTTTTCGGGCACTAGCGTAAAATAGAGGGTTGCCCGTGACAAATCAATGGCAATGACGCCGGTATTGTAAGGCTACCCACATGATGTGGCGTAGCCGATTTTCTTCAACAGTTTCCAGAAGTCCGCAAAATGTACTCGCTTTCCGATTTCGATTTTAACCTGCCGCAAGAGCGTATTGCGCAATTCCCGCTGCCGGACCGCAGTGCCTCCCGCCTGCTGCACCTGGACGGCGAGACCATCGTCGACCGTCAGTTCGCCGATATCGTCGGCCTGCTGCAGGCCGGCGACCTGCTGGTGATGAACGATACCCGCGTGCTGAAGGCGCGTTTCTTCGGCGTCAAGGAGAGCGGCGGCAAGATCGAGGCGCTGGTCGAGCGCGTGCTCGACAACCGCACCGTGCTGGCCCAGGTGCGCGCTTCCAAGTCGCCCGGCCCCGGCGTCAAGATCCGCCTGGCCGACGCCTTCGATGTCACCGTCGGCGAGCGCGCCGGCGAATTCTTCACCTTGCATTTCGACGCCGACGTGTTCGAGCTGATCGAGGCGCACGGCCGCCTGCCGCTGCCGCCGTACATCGAGCACGACGCCGACTCCTTCGACGAGACGCGCTACCAGACCGTGTTCAACAAGGTGCCGGGGGCCGTCGCCGCGCCGACCGCCGGCCTGCATTTCGACGAAAAGCTGCTGGCCGAGCTGAAAGCCAAGGGCGTCAACTTCGCCTATGTGACCCTGCACGTGGGCGCCGGCACCTTCCAGCCGGTGCGCGCCGAGGTGCTTTCCGAGCACAAGATGCACACCGAGTGGTACACCATGCCGCAGGAAACCGTGGACGCGGTGCGCGCGACCCGCGCCGCCGGCCGCGACGTGGTGGCCGTCGGCACCACCAGCCTGCGCGCGCTGGAGTCGGCCTCGCAGGGCGGCCAGCTGGAGGCCGGCAGCGCCGACACCGCGCTGTTCATCACGCCGGGCTACCAGTTCAAGACGGTCACGCGCCTGATCACCAATTTCCACCTGCCCAAGTCGACGCTGCTGATGCTGGTGTCGGCCTTCGCCGGTTTTGAACCGATCCGCGCGGCCTACGCCCACGCGATTGCCAATGAATACCGCTTCTTCAGCTATGGCGACGCCATGCTGCTGACGACGCAAGCCCGAGCATAATAAGGAATCTTCAATGTTGGAATTTACGCTACACAAGACCGATAGCAGCGGCCTGACCAAGGCCCGCCGCGGCGAAGTGAAACTGAACCACGGCGTGGTGCAGACCCCGATCTTCATGCCGGTCGGCACCTACGGCTCGGTCAAGGCGATGTCGCCGCTGGAGTTGAAGGAAATCGACGCCCAGATCATCCTGGGCAATACCTTCCACCTGTGGCTGCGCCCGGGCAACGATGTCATCTCCAAGTTCGGCGGCCTGCACGACTTCATGGCGTGGGACAAGCCGATCCTGACCGATTCCGGCGGTTTCCAGGTGTTTTCGCTCGGCGCGATGCGCAAGATCACGGAAGAGGGCGTCCATTTCAACTCGCCGATCAACGGCGACAAGCTGTTCCTGTCGCCGGAAGTGTCGATGCAGGTCCAGCGCGTGCTCAATTCCGACATCGTCATGCAGTTCGACGAATGCACCCCGTATGAAATCGACAACCGCCCGGCCACCCTTGACGAAGCGGCAAAGTCGATGCGCATGTCCTTGCGCTGGGCGCAACGGTCGAATGACGAGTTCCATCGCGGCGAGAACCCGAATGCGCTGTTCGGCATCGTCCAGGGCGGCATGTTCGAGAACCTGCGCGACGAGTCGCTGGCCGGCCTCGAAGAGATCGATTTCCCGGGTCTGGCCATCGGCGGCCTGTCGGTCGGCGAGCCGAAGGAGGACATGATGCGCATCCTGGCGCACGTCGGCCCCAGGCTGCCGGCCAACAAGCCGCACTACCTGATGGGCGTCGGCACGCCGGAGGACCTGGTGGCGGGCGTGTCGAACGGCGTCGACATGTTCGATTGCGTGATGCCTACTCGCAATGCCCGCAACGGCTGGCTGTTCACCCGCTTTGGCGACATCAAGATCAAGAACGCCCGGTACAAGGATGACAAGGAGCCGCTCGACAGCACCTGCTCTTGCTACGCCTGCCGCAACTTCTCGCGCGCCTACCTGCACCACCTGAACCGCACCCAGGAAATCCTCGGCGCGCGCCTGAACACCATCCACAACCTGCACTACTATCTGGACATCATGCGCCAGATGCGCGAGGCGCTGGATGACGACCGTTTCCACGCCTGGACCCTGCAATTCCACGCGGAACGGGCGCGCGGCATCTAATTGTTTCAACAACTGTTGCAAGTCTTGTAAAAAGAATTCAACCACCCATATACCCGGAAGTCCTTTCGGCTTCCGGCCAATGCTAGAATACAGCGCTGTTTTTTCAAACTATTATCGGAGTCACCTGTGTTTATATCCAATGCGTATGCCCAAAATCCACTCGACGCCCTCGGCGCGACCGGCGGCTTCCTGGGCCAGTACGGTTTTCTGATTCTGATGTTCGTGGCGATGTACTTCCTGATGATTCGTCCCCAGCAGAAGCGCGCCAAGGAACAAAAGGCCATGATGGAAGCACTGGCCAAGGGTGACGAAGTGGTCACCGCCGGCGGCGTCCTTGGTCGCATCTCGAAGATTTCCGACCTGTACATCACGCTGGAAATCTCCAGCGGCGCCGAACTGGTGGTGCAAAAGAATTCCGTGACCATGGTCCTGCCGAAAGGCACGCTCAAGGCGCTGTAACCGGCCCCGGCCCCGGCCCGCTTGTCCCAGGATAAGCGGGCCGTATTGCATCCGACGCCTAACCCTGATCGTTGAACAATATGAATCGCTATCCCGTCTGGAAATACATCCTCATTGCCGTCGCCATCCTGCTGGGTGCGCTGTACGCCGCGCCCAACTACTTCGGCGAATCGCCGGCGGTGCAGGTGACGAGCGGCAAATCGACGCTCAAGCTGACGTCGGACATGATCGCCAAGGTCGATGACGTGCTGACCCGGGAAAAAATCCCGCACAGCGAGCTGACCTTCGACGGCACCGGCACCTACGCTTCCGTGCGCGTGCGCTTCCCCGATCCGGACACCCAGTTCCGCGCCAAGGCCCTGCTGGAAAAAGGCTTGAACGCCGACCCGGCCGATCCGGCGTATTTGGTCGCGCTGAACCTGCAGCCGGACACGCCGAAATGGATGCAGGCGCTGCGCGCGGCGCCGATGCACCTGGGCCTGGACTTGCGCGGCGGCGTGCACTTCCTGATGCAGGTCGACACCAAGGCCGTGCTGGCCAAGCGTGTGCAAGGCATGCAGGCGTCGGCCCGCAGCCTGCTGCGCGACAAGAACGTGCGCCACGCCGGCATCGAGCGCGTCGGCGACACCGTCGTCATCAACTTCCGCGACGACGCCACCCGCCAGAAGGCCAAGGCCGTGCTGGGCGACCAGCTGGCCGACGTGGCGTTTGTCGACACCGGCGCCGACACCGACCTGAAGACCGTCATGAGCATGAAGCCGGCGGCCATCAAGCGCACCACGGATGAAGGCGTCAAGCAAAACATCGCGACGCTGTCCAAGCGCGTCAACGAGCTGGGCGTGGCCGAGCCGCTGATCCAGCAGCAGGGCCCGGACCGCATCATCGTCCAATTGCCCGGCGTGCAGGACGTGGCGCGCGCGCGCGCCGTCATCGGCCGCACCGCCACCCTGGAAATCCGCCTGGTCGACGAATCGATCACCCCGGGCACGGAACTGACGTCGTCGATTCCGCTGAACTCGGAACTGTTCACCGTCGGCAAAGGCGTGCCGGTCGTGCTGAGCAAGGACGTGATCCTGACCGGCGACTACATCTCCAGCGCCACCGCGCGCCAGGACCAGAACGGCCAGCCTGCCGTCAGCATCGATCTGAACGGCGACGGCGGACGCCGCATGCGCGACGCCACGCGCGACCGCATCGGCAAGAAGATGTCGATCGTGCTGTTTGAAAAAGGCAAGCCGGAAGTATTGTCGGTCGCCACCATCCAGGCCGAACTGGGCAGCAGCTTCCAGATCACCGGCATGGGCACGCTGGAGAACTCGGCCGAGCTGGCGCTGCTGCTGCGCTCGGGCGCGCTGGCCGCGCCGATGGAAGTGATCGAGGAACGCACCATCGGGCCGCAACTGGGCGCCGAGAACGTGGACAAGGGCCGCCATTCGACGATGTACGGCTTTGCCGCCGTGGCCGTGTTCATGATCGTCTACTACATGATGTTCGGCCTGTTCAGCGTGTTCGCGCTGGCGTGCAACCTGTTGCTGCTGGTAGCCTTGTTGTCGCTGCTGGGTGTGACCTTGACCCTGCCGGGCATGGCCGCTATCGCGCTCGCGCTCGGTATGGCGATCGACTCGAACGTGCTGATCAACGAGCGGGTGCGGGAAGAACTGCGCGCCGGCGCCTCGCCGCAGTCGGCCATCTCGGCCGGCTTCGACCACGCGTGGGCGACGATTATCGACTCCAACGTCACCACCCTGATCGTCGGCCTGGCGTTGCTGGTGTTCGGTTCCGGTCCGATCCGCGGTTTCGCCGTGGTGCACACGCTCGGCATCCTGACCTCGATGTTCTCCGCCGTGTTCATCATGCGTGGCGTGGTCAACCTCTGGTACGGCCGCAAGAAGAAGCTGCAATCGATCGCCATCGGCACCATCTGGCGGCCGGACAACGCGGTCGACGCGACGGTCGGCGGCAAGGTCGCCAAGCGTCCCGACACCAAATAATTCGAGGCATATCACATGGAATTTTTCCGCATTAAAAAAGACATACCGTTCATGCGGCATGCATTGGTGTTCAACGTCGTTTCGGCGCTGACCTTTGTCGCGGCCGTGTTCTTCCTGTTCCATCGCGGCCTGAACCTGTCGGTCGAGTTCACCGGCGGCACCGTCATGGAGCTGCGGTACGCGCAGCCGGCCAATCTCGAGGCCATACGGGCCTCGCTGCGGGGCATCGGCTACGAGCATCCGGAAGCGGCCGGCTTCGGCACCGCGCACGACGTGCTACTGCGTTTGCCCGTGGTGAAGAACATCACCGCCAAGGACGCCTCGCAACAGGTCTACGAGACCTTATGCAAGGCCGAGAAGGGCGCGCTGACCCAGGTCGACAACGTCAACGCCAAGGGCGAGCACGTCGTCAAGCAGGCGTGCATGGGGCCCAACAACGTCGAGCAGGTCGAGCTGCGCAAGGTGGAGTTCGTCGGCCCTCAGGTGGGCGACGAGCTGACCCAGAACGGCCTGAACGCGCTGGTGATGGTGGTCATCGGCGTGATGATCTACCTGGCCATCCGCTTCGAGTGGAAATACGCCGTGTCGGCGATCATCGCCAACTTGCACGACGTGGTGATCATCCTCGGCTTCTTCGCCTTCTTCCAGTGGGAATTCTCGCTGACGGTGCTGGCCGGCGTGCTGGCGGTGCTGGGCTACTCGGTCAACGAGTCGGTGGTGATTTTCGACCGGATCCGCGAGAACTTCCGCAAGCAGCGCAAGGCCAGCGTGCATGAAGTGATCGACAGCGCGATCACGTCGACCATCTCGCGTACCATCATCACGCACGGCAGCACGCAGATGATGGTGCTGGCGATGCTGTTCTTCGGCGGTCCGACCCTGCACTACTTCGCCATGGCGCTGACCATCGGTATCTGCTTCGGTATCTACTCGTCGGTGTTCGTGGCCGCCGCCATCGCCATGTGGCTGGGCGTCAAGCGTGAAGACCTGATCAAGCCGGTCAAGGAAAAAGACGAAACGGATGGCGCGGTCGTGTAATCGCCGCCGCTCCGTCAAAACCCTCCCCGCGTTCGCGCCGGGAGGGTTTTTTTACGCCCTGTCGGAAAATCGGAGGGCGGTGAGGGCGGTGAGCGTATTCCGCTCCCTGTGGTAAACCCTCTCTTTCGACTTCTCTTTTCTTCTATTTTTATCTCGTTTCTCCGATTTTTTAGATTAGCGATCGAAATAGAAGAAAAGAGAAGAAAAGAGAGGCGGGAATAGAAGGTTTACCACACGACCGCGCCAGCTCTCTACTCCCACCTGCTGGTCATGCGGATTTGATCATGTCGTACAGCGCCCGCGCGGCCGGCGACAGGTGTCCCGCCTTGCGGGTGATCAGGGCCAGTTGGCGCGAGATGGTCGGCTCTTTCAGCTTGATCACGCGCAGGCGTGGATACGTGCCTTTCTCGATCGCCAGGTTCGGCACGATGGCCGCCGCCACGCCCGCCGCCACCAGCCCGATGGCGGTGGAACTGCGCTGCACCTCGTACTGGAACTGCAGGCTCAGATTCATGCTCTTGTCGCCCAGGTAGCTGTCGAGCAGCGCGCGGTTGCCGTTAACGTCGCCGGAGAAGATCAGCGGGTAGGGCTGGATCTGCAGCCACGTCAGCGAGCGCCGTTTCGCCAGCGCGTGGTCGTCGCGGCACAGCAGCACGAATTCGTCCTGCACCACCGGCACCGACACCAGGTCAGGGTGCGTGCTGCCGGACAGGTTGATGCCGAATTCCGCTTCGCGGCTCAGGACCGCCTCCATCACGCGGGCGGACGCGTGGTCGAGTATCTTGACGCGGTTGCCCGGAAAGCGCGCCGAGTATGCACGGATGATCTCGGGCAGGAATTGAATGCCGGCGGTCGGCACGCTGGCCATCGTGATGTCGCCGCGCTGCGCCTTGCCGGTCTCGCGGATGTCGGTCAGCGTCGACGACAGCTCCAGCAGCAGCCTGCGCGCCTGCGGCAGGAAGTCCTTGCCGATGCTGGTCAGCGCGATGGTGCGCGTGGTGCGCTCGACCAGCATCACGCCGAGAAAGTCCTCCAGATTGCGCAGCCGCTGCGTCACCGCCGTCTGCGTCACGTGCAGCGTGTCCGCCGCTTTCTGAAAGCCGCCGAAGTCCGCGATCGCGACAAACGCCTGCACGCCGAGAATATCAATCTTCATCAAAAGCTTTCATCAGTAAAATGAATGAATCGTAAAAATAAATTCATTGTACTTATATTTGGTGAGGGAGGAAAATTCCGCCATCGAGTCCAGGAGTACACATCATGCACAGCCAGACAGGCGCGCTGACCGAGCGCGCAGACCAACCATCGCCGTCGACGATTTTCTTTGTCTTCTCCAGGATGGCGTTGACGGGCTTTGGCGGCGTGATGCCGTTCGCGTACCGCGCCCTGGTCGAGCAGCACAAATGGCTGACGGCCGAGGAGTTCGCCAGATGCATGGCGATGAGCCAGATGCTGCCCGGACCGACCGTCTGCAACGTCGGCCTGATGGTCGGCAACCGCTATGCCGGCATCGCCGGCGCGCTGGCGGCGGTGTGCGGCTTGATCCTGGGCCCGTTCTTCGTCGTGATTGGGCTGGGCATGGTGTACCAGCAGTTCGGCGACCTGCCGATCATACGGCGCGCGATCGGCGGCATGGCGGCCGTCGCGGCGGGGCTGATCCTGGCCACGGCTGCCAAGATTGCGCTGGCGATGTTCGCCAAGGCCCACTGGCGGCGCAAGCACGATCAACTGAAGCTGGTGATGATGGTGCTGGCCTTTATCGCGCTCGGGCTGTTGAAGTGGCAGCTGGCGCTGGTGTTCTGCGTGCTGGCGCCGCTGGGCACCGCCGCCGCTTATCTGCTGGGAGAAAAACATGAATGAGCCATCGCCCGTTGGCGAACTGTCGCTGCATATCGCGCTGATGTCGATGATGGCGGTGGGCGGCGGCGTGGTGTTGCTGGCGCCGCAGGTGGGACAGTACGTGGTCGAAGGCCAGCACTGGCTGACCAACGAACAGTTCTCCGCCGCCTACGCCATCGCCCAAGCGGCGCCTGGTCCCAACCTGCTGTTCATCTCCCTGGTGGGATGGCTGATCGGCGGCTGGTCCGGCGCCGTCATGACCACCATCGCCGTCATCGTGCCGTCCACCTTGTTGACCTTGACCGCCGTCCGCTGGCACGCCGGCCGCGCCGGCGGCAGGTTGTCGCGCGCGCTGGGCGAGGCGTTCGGCCCGATGTCGATCGGGATGATGGCCGCCACCGCGTGGCTGTTCACCGGCATATCGAACACCGACTGGCGCGCCGATGTCGTCACCTTGTTGTCGGCGCTGATCCTGCTGCGCACCAAACTCAATCCGGTGGTGCTGATCGCGCTGGGCGCCGCCGCCGGCGCGCTACAAATCATCTGACCAGAGCGGGAAGTTATTTGGATTTCGTAGGGCGGATTAGGCGGCACGCCGTAATCCGCCATGAGCCGCCGACGGCGCGTGGCGGATTACGCTGCGCTAATCCGCCCTACGTGATTCAGATAAGCGCGCGCGCCTTGAGTGTCGCTGACGGACACAAACCGAACAGCTTGCGGTAGTCGCTGGAGAACTGACTGAAGTTACTCAGCCCCCAGGCATCGGCGACATCGCCGATGGCCACCTCGCCCGGCGCGCCATCGTTCAACTGCCGGCGCACGCCATTGAGCCGCATCATGCGCAGATACAGCATGGGACTCATGCCCAGCACATCCTCGAAACAGTACTGCAAGGTGCGGCGGCTCACGTGCACCTGCTCGCACAGCTCCGGCACGGTGATCGCCTCGCTGCGATGCGCATGAATATACTCGCGCGCCAGCGCCACCACGCGCCGCCGCCGTTGCAGGCTCGCCGCCAGCTCCGGCTCCACGCAGCGGTGGTCCAGCATATCCAGCAGCGCCAATAAAACGCCTTGCTGCCACTGCGGCTCCACCGCGCCGCCGGCCGGCTGCGTTTCGTCCGGCAGCAACCGCGCCAAGGTGCGCAGGAAGGCCGCGCGCTCGCCGGCGTCGACCTGCAGCAGGTCGGCCGACTGCACGCGCTGCCAGTCGATCTCGCAGCCATGCGCCCGCGCGGTATCGGTCAGCAACTGCCTGCTGGCGACGATGCCGTAGATACTGTAGTCACTCGGCGTGACCAACTCGAACTCAACATTGCCCGGCTGCACCATGATCGAATCGGCCTCGGTCTGGCGGCCGTTGATGCGCGTGGCCGCCGCGTGGTCGGGCAGGCCGAACCAGATGGCGTCCGGCCACACGCGGCACGACTGCCGCACCGACTGGCTCAGGCGTTCGCGGAATACTTGCAGCTGCGGTAACTGACGTTCCGTCAGCGCACCGCGAAACAGGCCAGAGCTGATCTGGTCGTAGCGCTGCTGCCAGTTGGTCAGCTCGCAAGCGAGCGCGTCGGCGTCGTGCGCCAGCACCGTGCGCACATCGCGCGCATGGTGCAACAACTGTGTTGCAGTCTGGTGCATATCCATTCTCCCGCTGTTGTATTTTCCGATAGCGCCCGTAGAGTGGCCGCAAGTTTGCCGATTTTCGATAACGGCCGGCTTTGTCCCGCTTCTATACTGAAATTCGCAGCAACTTCCATACCCGCCCGGACCAGGCGTCCATCCGGGCTCAGACGCGGCTAAATTAGGGGAAAAATATGAACGCAAAAACAGCGGCCGGCAAGCCCGCGCTGCAGCAGACGCTAAGCACCTTCCAGCTATGGGGCATCGCCGTCGGGCTGGTCATCTCCGGCGAATACTTCGGCTGGAGCTATGGCTGGGCCTCGGCCGGCACCCTGGGCTTCACCATCACCGCGCTGTTTGTCGCGGCCATGTACACCACCTTCATCTTCAGCTTCACCGAGCTGACCACGTCGATCCCGCACGCCGGCGGACCGTTCGCCTACAGCAAGCGCGCTTTCGGGCCGACCGGCGGTTACCTGGCCGGCGCCGCCACCCTGATCGAGTTCGTGTTCGCCCCGCCGGCCATCGCGCTGGCGATCGGCGCCTACCTCAATGTGCAGTTCCCGCAGATCGACCCCAAGCTGGCCGCCGTCGGCGCCTACCTGGTGTTCATGACGCTCAACATCGTCGGCGTGCAGGTGGCCGCCACCTTCGAGCTGCTGATGGCCTTGCTGGCGATTTTTGAACTGCTGGTGTTCATGGGCGTGGTCGCGCCGGGCTTCTCGATGGCCAACTTCACCAAGGGCGGCTGGTCCGGCTCGGACAGCTTCAGCCTGGCCTCGGTGCCCGGCATGTTCGCCGCGATCCCGTTCGCCATCTGGTTCTTCCTGGCGATCGAAGGCGTGGCGATGGCGGCCGAGGAAGCCAAGGACCCCAAGCGCTCGATTCCGATCGCCTACAT
Organism: Oxalobacteraceae bacterium OTU3CINTB1; assembly: GCA_024123955.1. Taxonomy (NCBI): domain Bacteria; kingdom Pseudomonadati; phylum Pseudomonadota; class Betaproteobacteria; order Burkholderiales; family Oxalobacteraceae; species Oxalobacteraceae bacterium OTU3CINTB1. Next base: position 6,775,040 of record CP099652.1, on the reverse strand, counting down.
CACCGGCATCATCACCCTGGTGCTGCTGGCCATCGGCGTGATGGTGTTCGCCGGCGGCGCGGGCGACTGGACCAAGCTGGCCAACATCAACGACCCGCTGCCGCAGGCGATGAAGCTGATCGTCGGCGAGAACAGCGGCTGGCTGCACATGCTGGTGTGGCTCGGGCTGTTCGGCCTGATCGCCTCCTTCCACGGCATCATCCTCGGCTACTCGCGCCAGATCTACGCGCTGGCGCGGGAAGCCTACCTGCCGCATTACTTCGCCAAGATCCACCCGCGCTTCAAGACGCCGCACCGCGCCGTGCTGGCCGGCGGGGTGGTCGGCATCGCCGCCATCTACAGCGATGAGCTGATCAAGATCGGCGGGCTGACGCTGACGGCCAACATCGTCACCATGTCGGTGTTCGGCGCCATCACGATGTACATCATCAGCATGCTGAGCCTGTTCAAGCTGCGTCGCGCCGAGCCGCATATGGTGCGCCCGTTCCGCGCGCCGTTCTATCCGCTGTTCCCGGCCATCGCGCTGGCTGGCGCCGTGGTCTGCATGGGGACGATGATCTATTACAACCCGCTGATCTTCGCGCTGTTCGTCGCCTTCCTGGTCGCCGGTTATGTGTTCTTCCTGTTGACCAAGGACAGCCGCCAGCAGCACGCCGCGTTGGACCCTATCTAACCACTGGAGTATATTGAATGACAAAAACTATCCTCATGCTGGCGTGCGCGGCCTTGTTCTCCGGCGCCGCGCTGGCCGCCGACCCCGCGCCGGCTGCCCCCGCTCCCGACTGGACCGATAGCGGCAACGTCACCATCGTCTCCGACTACCTGTTCCGCGGCATTTCGCAAACGCAGGCCAAGCCCACTATCCAGGCCACCCTGGACTTCACGCACGCGAGCGGCTTTTATCTTGGCCTGTTCGGCTCCGGCGTCTCGCACGCGGCGTACAACAACGGCGCCGGCACCGAGATCGACGTCTACGGCGGCTACCGCCACAGCCTGAACGCCGACACCGTCATCGACGCGGGTCTGGTCACGTACTGGTTCCCCGGCGCGCATTACGCGACGGGCGGCAAGGACATCAAGTACCATACGCAGGAGGCCAAGCTGGGCGTGAACATCGGCGCCTTCAACGCCTACGGCTGGGTGTCCTTGAACAAGCGCTGGTTCGGCTTCACGGTCCAGCCCACCACCGGCGAGCTGGTCGACACGCGCGGCACCTTGTACGGCGAAGTGAACTGGAACCCGGAACTGGCGCCGGGCCTGGTATTGAACCTGCACGCGGGCAAGCAGAACGTGCGCCACATGAGCGAGTTCAATTTTTATGACGTCAAGGCGGGCGTGACGAAGACGATGGACAAGTGGGCGTTCTCGGCGGCGGCGGTCTACAACAGCGGCGACGCCAGCAAGAACGGCACGCCGCTGTGGACCTTCTTCAACGCCGACGGCAGCAGCAAGAACGTGGTGCAAAAGCGGTTGCTGGTCACCGCCACGCGCACGTTCTAATATATAGGCATTGGCTTTCGCATCGGAGACGACATGAGCAGCTTCTCGCACACGGTGGGCATCAAAACCTACCAGTTCCGCGATCTCAAGGACCTGATGGCGAAGGCCACGCCGGCCCGCTCCGGCGACTACCTCGCCGGGCTGGCGGCCGCCAGCGCCGAAGAGCGCGTCGCCGCTCAAATGGCGCTGGCCGGGCTGCCGCTGACGCTCTTCCTGAACGAACTCGTCATCCCCTACGAACAGGACGAAGTCACGCGCCTGATCATCGACGACCACGACCAAGCCGCCTTCACCCGCATCGCCCACCTGACCGTCGGCGACTTCCGCAACTGGTTGCTCGGCGACGCCGCCGACGAAGCCACGCTCACCGCCGTCTCCCCCGGCATCACCCCCGAGATGGCCGCCGCCGTCTCCAAGATCATGCGCGTCCAGGACCTGATCCTGGTCGCGAAAAAATGCCGCGTCGTCACCCGCTTCCGCAACACCATCGGCCTGGCAGGGCGCATGGCGACGCGCCTGCAACCCAATCACCCGACCGACGACGCCACCGGCATCGCCGCCAGCATGCTCGACGGCCTGTTGTACGGCAGCGGCGACGCCGTCATCGGCATCAACCCCGCCACCGACAACGTGCCGCAGGTGATCAAGATCGTCACCATGCTAGACGAAATCATCGCCCGCTACGGCATCCCGACCCAATCGTGCGTGCTCACCCACGTCACCAACACCATCGCCGCCATCGAGCGCGGCGCCCCGGTCGACCTGGTGTTCCAGTCGATCGCCGGCACCGAGGCGGCCAACGCCAGCTTCGGCATCAACCTCGCGCTGCTCGACGAGGCGCGCCACGCCGCGCTGTCGCTGCAACGGGGCACAGTCGGCAACAACGTCATGTATTTTGAAACGGGGCAGGGCAGCGCGCTGTCGGCCAACGCCCACCACGGCGTCGACCAGCAAACCTGCGAAACGCGCGCCTACGCGGTCGCGCGCAAGTTCCAGCCGCTGCTGGTGAACTCGGTGGTCGGCTTCATCGGCCCCGAGTATCTGTACGACGGCAAGCAGATCATCCGCGCCGGGCTGGAGGACCACTTCTGCGCCAAGCTGCTGGGCCTGCCGATGGGTTGCGACGTCTGCTACACCAACCACGCCGAAGCCGACCAGGACGACATGGACATGCTGCTGACCCTGCTTGGCGCGGCCGGCTGCACCTTCGTCATGGGCATACCGGGCTCGGACGATATCATGCTCAACTATCAAACCACGTCCTTCCACGACGCCTTGTACGCGCGCCGCGCGCTGGGGCTGAAGACCGCGCCGGAATTCGAGGCGTGGCTGAAGGCGATGCACATCTTCACCGACGACGAGCGCGCCACATTGGGCAACGGCATGCCGGTGGCGTTCCAGCGCGCGTTGGCGAGTTTGACGTAAAGCAGAGGAATTTTATGGACGATGCCGAGAGCAACATCATTGTCGGCCAGCCGGCTGCGGAAGACTACGGCAACGGCGTGGTGACCGCCAACCCCTGGCAGTCGCTGCGGCGCTTCACGGCCGCGCGCATCGCGCTGGGCCGCAGTGGCGTGAGCCAGCCGACGGCGCCGCAGCTGGCGTTCCAGCTGGCGCACGCGCGCGCCCGCGACGCGGTCCACCTGGCGCTGGACCAGGCTGCGCTGGGCGAGGCGCTGCTGGCCGCCTGCGGCCTGCGCTGCCTGCCGCTACACAGCGCGGCGGCCAGCCGCGACATCTATCTGCAACGCCCGGACCTTGGCCGCCGCCTCGACGACGCCTCGCGCGGGGCCTTGTTGCAGCGACGCGCCGCCGAACCCGGCGCCTATGACCTGGCGCTCGTCATCGCCGACGGCCTGTCCGCCCTGGCCATCGAGCAAAACGCCGTCCCCTTCATCAAGATCCTGACGGCGCGGCTGGCCGATGACGGCTGGTCGCTGGCGCCGCCGGCCATCGTCGGCCAGGGCCGGGTGGCGGTCGGCGACGAGGTGGGCGAGCTGCTTGGCGCGCGCGCGGTGGTCGTGCTGATCGGCGAGCGGCCCGGCCTGAGCTCGCCGGACAGCATGGGCCTGTACCTGACGTGGGCGCCGAAGACCGGCTTGACCGACGCCAGCCGCAATTGCATCTCGAATGTGCGCCCGGCGGGCTTGACCTACGACGACGCAGCGTTCAAGCTTCACTATCTGTTGTCCGAAGCGCGCAAACGGCAATTGTCCGGCGTCGCGCTCAAGGATGAAACGGCCACCGACAACCACGCACTGGACGCGCCACCGCGCAACTTCCTGCTCGACCACGACTAAAACATGAGCCGATCCGGCCGACTTTTCCTGCTGATGGACGCGATGCGCGGCTACCGCCGTCCCGTCACCGCCGCCCGCCTGGCCGAACAGCTGGGCGTCTCCGAACGCACGATCTACCGCGACATCCAAACCCTGTCGAGCCTGGGCGCGCCGCTGCAGGGCGAAGCCGGCGTCGGCTACATGCTGAAAGCCGGCAGCTTCCTGCCGCCGCTGATGTTCGGCCCGGACGAACTGGAGGCGCTGGTGCTGGGCGCGCGCTGGGTGCGCCGCCAGGGCGACGAGGGCCTGGCGGCGGCCGCCACCAGCGCGCTGGCCAAGATCGCCACCGCCACGCCCAAGGACCTGCGCGACGACATGGCCGAAACCAGCCTGTGGGTACCGATGGGAAAAACCGCGCCCGACGCCAGCGACGTCCATGTGCGGCCGGTGCGCGAAGCGATCCGCTACCAGCACCGGCTGCGGCTGGGCTACCGCGACGAAAAGGGCGCGCCGTCGGAGCGCATGGTGTGGCCGTTCGCGCTGGCGTTCTTCGAAGGCAGCCGCATGCTCGCCGCTTGGTGCGAGCTGCGCATGGCGTTCCGCCACTTCCGCATCGACCGCATCGCCGCGGTGCACACGACGGGCGAACGCTATCCCGCGCGCCGCCACGACCTGTTGCGCACGTGGCGCAAGGAGCACGCGATCCCCGAAGACTCCTGACAAAAACTGTCGCGGGATGCCCGTACGATGCAGTCCTCACCCACTCATCGGAGCAAGCCATGCGACTCTACCACCACTCGATTTCCTCCAACTCGCGCCGCGTGATGCTGGCCGCCGAATACATGGGCACGCCGCTGGACCTGACGGAGGTCAGCTTGATGAATCCGGACGACCGGCGCCGGCTGACCGAGCTCAATCCCAACTGCAAGCTGCCGGTGTTGCAGGACGGCGACTTCACCTTGTGGGAATCGTGCGCCATCATGCAATACCTGGCCGACCGCACGCTGGGCCAGACGCTGTATCCCGACAACATCCTGGTGCGGGCCGACGTCAACCGCTGGATGCTGTGGGCATGCCAGCACTGGTCGCCGGCGATCGGCTACCTGACGTTCGAGCGGATCTGGAAGGGCCTGATCGGCCAGGGCGGCCCGGACGCCGACGTCGTCGCCCGCGCCGAAAGCGAGCTGGCGAGGTTCGCGGCGGTGCTGGACGCCCATCTGGCGGGCCGCGCATGGCTGGTCGGCGATAAGCTGAGCCTGGCTGATTTCGCGCTCGCGCCGCCGCTGATGTACACCGAGCAAGCCCGGCTGCCGGTCAAGCACTATCCCCACATCATGGCGTGGTACGAGCGCGTGCGCCAGCTCGAGGTCTGGAAACACACCGAGCCGGTCTGGTGATCAATATGTCCGCTATGTGAAATGGCGCACAGAGCGGGGAGGCGGGGGCGGGTATTCTTGAACTGTCTCCTCTGGAGGAGATCCCTAGTTTTGGACTTTGCCCGCTACCAAGCGGGCTTTTTTTTGCCCGCAATTCCGGCAACTCCGGGGTCAGGTCCACCATTTCTACACGAACTCGACGCTAGACACGCGTCACAGCATCAGCACCGCATAAAGGGACCGCACCTCGTGCGCCGATTCGACCATGATCGCATGCAAGGTGCCTTCACCGACGATGAAGTCGATGGTGCGCGCGCCCGGCAACGTGGTCGCGCCCGGCCGCTGATACAGCGGCGACTGCACCGGCGACAAATCGTTGGCCAGCAGCAGCGTGTCGCCCAACGTTTCCGGCGGCAAGGCGCGCAAGCCCAGCCACATCGCCTCGATCGATTTATACACGCCGTCCGGCACGCCCAGCTTGGTCAGCACGCCACGGCCGATGGCGACCTCGCCATGCTCGACCCAATCCTCGGGCTCGCCTTCCATTACTTCCGGATACTCGGCCGCACACGACAACATGTAAAAACCCGCCACCTCGTGCACGATGCCGGCGAACAGCGCCGTATCGGGATCGACATGCGTGACACGCCGCGCGATCACCTGCGACAGCGCGGCCACGTGCGCCGTGTGTTCCCACAATTGGTTGATTTTGGCCTGGAGCACCGGCTCGGTGACCTGGCTGCCGATCTGGCGCACGATCAACGCCGCCACCAGCGATTGCAAGGTGCGCACGCCGAGCCGCTGGACGGCCGCGCGCACGCTGGAGATTTCGGTACCGGAACGGTTGTAGGCGACCGAGTTGGCGATGGCGACGCTGCGCGCGGCCAGCAACGGGTCTGCCTGGATGAGTTTGGCCGCCGCTTCGACGTGGCAGTCCGGGTCGCTCAGCGCCTGCTGCAGCCGCAGCGAGGCGTTGACATTGGCCGGGAACGTCAGTTCTCCCCGGCTCGCTTGAGCGGCGATAGCTTTGAAGGCGTCGAGTCTGTCCATCACAAAAATTATACTCCCGAATATTGCCTTGGAGCACTTATCCGAAAAATACTTTCCTGCCGCGCCACACCCGCCGACACCGCGCCGCCGCCAGGGCGGCTGCGGGATTACTGCTGTTCGCTGAAGATGGCGTCGCAGCCCTCGACGATGTCGTCGGAATCCTGCAGTTCGTCGGTCAGGCCGAGGTCGAACAGCTCCTCGACGGCATTCATGAAGCTATTGTGCTTGGTGGCGCCGATCAGGCGGTAGATCTCGCCGTCTTCGTTGCGCACGCCGATCAGCAGCTTTTCCTTGCGCACCTCGTCCGGGGTGTCGACGTTGAGCAGCAGGTTGCCGATGATGTGTTTGTCGAATTTGGCTGGCTTTTTGCCTTCGAGCAGAGTCGTTTTCAAATGTTTTCCTTGGTTGGGTCGGGGGTGGACGGGCATCCGGGATGGCCGGCCATGATCACAGTTTTGAGCTTGGACAGGTGTTTTTCAAGGGCCGCGAGATCTTCCTCGCGGTAGTCCGTGAACAGATTCCTGCCCATCTCCATCATCTTGGGAAAGGCGGCGTTGAACGTCGCCTCGCCGTCGGCCGTCAGGCGGACAAAGAAAGAACGCTTGTCGCAGTCGTTGCGCTGACGCTCCACCAGCCCTTTCTGTTCCAGCCGTTCGATCACGCCGGTCAGCGTGCCCTTGGTGATCAGCGTTTTCTCGCCCAGTTCCTTATACGACATGCCGGGCGTGTTGCCCAGCGTGGCGATAATGTCGAACTGCGGATGCGTCAGACCGCTCTGGCGTGCCCGTTCGCTCGAGAGCCGTTCAAAGCCCTGCATGCACTCGGCCAGCAACCGGATACTTTTCAGATATCGTTCACCCATAGACCGTGATTATAGCTGGTTCGCAATTTGCGGCTTGGCCGGGTACACTATGCGCCACAGTAATTTCTAACATAGTTGATAATAAAAACCATGCCACACCACTTGCGCGGCGTCGCCGCGTTGCTCATCGTGACCCTGGTCTGGGGCACCACTTTTCCGGCGATGAAGGACATGACCGGCTATCTGTCCGCCAGCTGGATCGTGCTGAGCCGCTTCGCCATCGCCAGCCTGTTGCTGCTGCCCTTCCTGTGGCGCGCCAAATGGAACGATGTGCGCTGGGGCGTGCTGGCCGGCGCCGTGTTGTTTCTGTGCTACGTCTTTCAAATCGAAGGCCTGGCGCTGACCACCTCCAACCGCAACGCCTTCGTCACCGGCCTGAACGTCCTGGTGCCGCCGCTGATCGGCGTGCTGATGGGGAAAATGCTGGAGCGCCGCATTGTCATCGCGCTGGTGCTGGCGCTGGCCGGCCTGTTCGCGTTGTGCTGGGAGGGAGGTTTCGTCTGGGGTCGCGGCGACACGCTGGCGATGCTGTGCGCGGTGTTTTTCGGCATTTATGTGGTGCTGATGGCGTCGACCACGCGCAAGGTCGAGAAGCTGATGGTGCTGACGGCGTCGCAAATCGTCACGGTCGCGGTGTGCTCGGCCATATGGCTGCTGCTGCGCGAGGTGCCGCTGGGCGCGGCCGAGCGGGCCGAGGACCTGCCCAACTACCTGAGCTACATCCGCACCGGTCTGGAGACGTACGCCGTCAACATCGTCTACCTGGGCGTGGTGGCCACGGCAGCGATCATCTCGCTGCAAACCTGGGGCCAGCGCCACAGCAGCGCCAACGAGGCGGCCGTGATCTACGCCTTCGAGCCCGGCTGCGCGGCGATCTTCGCCTATTTCTGGCTGGGCGAGACGCTGGCGTGGAACGGCCTGCTCGGCGCGGTGCTGTTGATCTCCGGTATGATCGTCAGCCAGTGGAGCACCGAGCGTCCGGCCGCCGCGCTGGCGCCCGAATAGCCACCCGACCATGACGATGCCCGATGTCCTTCGCTAACCTTACTCCGCTCGCCCAGCAACGGCCGCTGCGCATGCTGCTGGTGAACGCGGGCGAGGCCGACGCCATCACCTGGGCCGGGCTGGTGCAGCCGCTGCGGCTGGCCGCGACCATCCTCGGCAAGGACGCCTTGCATCTGGAAACCCTGACACCGGCGCAGCTGGTGCCGGCCCAGCCCGGCCAACACCACCTGGCGCTGCTGGTGGCCGACGAGAACCAGGCGCCGATGGCGCCAGAGCTGAGCCGCGCCGTGATCGAGCGCTGCCGCGCGGCCGACTACTGGGGCGGCGTCGGCGCCGGCGTGCTGTGGCTGGCCGAGGCGGGCGTGATGGCGGGCGTGCGCGTGGCGCTGCCGTGGGCCTTGTACGCCGATACCGAGCACATCAACGACCGCGCGATCCTGACCCCGCACTTGTTCGAGCTCGACGGGCGCCACCTGAGTTGTTGCGGCGGCGCCGCCAGCATCGATTTCTCGCTGACCCTGATCGAAAGCCTGTTCGGCGCGACGGTGCAGGCGGCCATCAAGGAGGCGCTGTGCATCGAGCGCGTGCGTGGCCACGAGGAGCGCCAGCGGGTGGCGTTGCAGGCCCGCTTCGGCGCGCTGCAGCCGCGCCTGTCCGAGGCGGTGACGTTGATGGAAACGAATATCGAGGAGCCGCTGTCGACCGACGACATCGCCAACCTGGTCGGGCTGTCGCGCCGCCAGTTGGAGCGCCTGTTCAAGCAATACCTGAACAGCCTGCCGTCGCGCTACTACCTGGAGCTCAGGCTGCAACGCGCGCGGCAACTGCTACTTGAGACCAACCACTCGATCGTCCAGGTCGGGCTGATGTGCGGCTTCTCGTCCGGCTCGCATTTTTCGACCGCCTTTGGGGCGCTGTTCGGCAACACGCCACGCGAGGAGCGCCAGCGCAAGCTTGCCAACCGGCCGGGCTGAGCGGCTCGTCCTTACTCCCCTTGCCAAAAATCTTTGAAGGTGGCGTTCCGGAACTTGATATCGGAAAACTGCGCGCTGAAGCCGTCGCCGGCCGGCGATTGCGACGAGAAGCCGACCTTCGCGGTGGCCGCCCCCGGCAGGCTAAAGCTGCGCACCATGCTCCAGTCGCGCCCGTCCGGCGAGGTGTAGAACACAAACATGTCCTTGCGCCGCAGCACCTTCAGGTAGACCGCGTCGCCAGTGCGCACGCCATGGTGCGCGTCGTCGCCGACGCCCTTGGCCACGGTGGAGGAGATGCCCGCCGCGCCGGTCTTGGCGAATTCGAACAGCAGCTTGGCCCAGTTGGCCTTGTCGTTGTAGACGATCAGCGCGCCGCCGTTGAACGCATGGTTGACACCGGCGGTGACCTTGGCCGAGAAGATGAAGTCGCCCACCGGCTGGAACAGCACGCGCGGCGTTCTGTCGGCGATCTCGGTGCCGTCCGTGTTGGCGTACAAGTCGGTGCCCTTTTTGGCCTGTAACACCAGCGTCTTGTCCTTGACGCTGGCCGCGCCCAGGTCGAGCTGCGATTCGAGGGTGAACGGCAGCGTGTCGATCGCCAGCTTGCCGTCCTTGAGCGTGGCCTCGCTGGCCTGGGCTTGCGCCGCCATCAGCGCCGCCGCGATGGCAAACGCGCCAAATGTGAATTTCTTGTTTTGAAACATGAAGATGTCTTCCGTGGTGGTTGGCGTCCGCACGCCTTGGGCCGCCCGCCGGAATGGAAGCGCTCCCATTATTGTTAAAAGAAAAATAACATGCAGAGTGTCGCGATGTCAACAAATATGGCCGCCTTCCCTATGGCGCAGCGGTGGCGGCGTGACGAATTTGAAAATGCCTGTCGCGTATCCGAAAGATGGGTTTTGCGGTGATGCCTATAATGGCGCAACGTCAGCGGATTTCTGCTGGTCGCCCCACTAAACATTGATAGGGAATGCCATGAACGCCAAGCTAGATACGACCGTAACGACCCGTCCTGTGACTCGTCAGACTTTTGATGAAGTCCTGGTGCCTACCTACGCACCCGCAGCGATGGTTCCGGTCCGAGGCGCTGGCCTGGACCTGTGGGACCAGAATGGCAAACACTATCTGGACTTCACGTCCGGCATCGCCGTGGCTTCGCTGGGCCACTGCAACCCGGTCGTGGTCCAGGCGCTGACCCGCCAGGCCAACACCTTGTGGCACCTCGGTAACGGCTACACCAACGAGCCGGTGCTGCGCCTGGGCACCGCGCTGACCGAAGCCACCTTCGCCGATCGCGCCTTCTTCTGCAACTCCGGCGCGGAAGCCAACGAGGCGGCCCTGAAGCTGGCGCGCAAATACGCGCACAGCAAATTCGGCGCGCACAAATCGCGCATCATCTCGTGCTACCAGTCGTTCCACGGCCGCACGCTGTTCACCGTGTCCGTCGGCGGCCAGTCGAAGTACACCGAAGGCTTCGAGCCGCTGCCGCCGTCGATCGACCATATCGTCTATAACGATATCGCGGCGGCGCGCGCCGCCATCGGCGACGACGTCTGCGCGGTGATCGTCGAACCGCTGCAAGGCGAAGGCGGCGTGGTCCCGGCCGACAAGGCCTACCTGCAGGAGCTGCGCGACCTGTGCACCAAGACCGGCGCGCTGCTGATCTTCGACGAAGTCCAGTGCGGCATGGGCCGTACCGGTGACCTGTTCCACTACATGACCTACGGGATCACGCCGGACGTGCTGACGTCGGCCAAGGCGCTGGGCAATGGCTATCCGATCGGCGCCATGCTGACCACCCACGAACTGGCCGCGACGCTGGGCGTCGGCTCGCACGGCACCACCTACGGCGGCAACCCGCTGGCCGCGACCGTGGCGCTGACGGTGCTCGAGACGATCAACCAGCCGGCCTTCCTGGCGCGCGTGAAGGAAGCCGGCGCCAAGCTGCGCAGCACGATGGAAAAGCTGATCGCCGACTACCCGCAGGTGTTCGCGCAGGTGCGCGGCGCCGGCCTGCTGCTCGGCATGGTCGTCAGCGACGCCTGGAAAGGCCGCGCGAAGGACATCCAGAAGGCCGCCGAAGGCAATGGCCTGATGGTGCTGATCGCGGGCATGGACGTGGTGCGTCTGGCGCCGGCGCTGATCGTCTCGGACGCGCAGATCGCTGAAGTCGACCGCATCCTGCGCCTGTCGCTGGATGGCATGATCGCCGCAGCCTAAGAAGTACTCGCGGCGGACCTGGTTCCGCCGCTTTTCATTTGTGACCCGGCGTGTTCCGACGCGCCGGGTCGCTTGCGTTGACGCTTGAGTTGAATTACCGAAGGAGTTCCCATGTATGTAGTCCGTCCGGTCGAACTTGCGGATATCGCTGCCCTCGAAGCACTGGCGGCGGTACCCATGCCGGGAGTGCATACCCTGCCGAAGACGCGCGAGAAAATCCTCGCCATGATCGAGCGTTCGATCGCGTCGTTCGCCGCGCACGTGGATATCCCCAGCGAAGAGGCGTATCTGCTGGTGCTCGAGTCGTTGGGCGATAAAGCCATCGTCGGCACCGCCGCGATCTTCGCCGCCGCCGGTTCCAACGGCACCTACTTCTCGTTCCGCAACGACGTGATCCAGCAGGTGTCGCGCGACCTGAATATCAGCCACAGCGTGCACGCGCTGACGCTTTGTTCGGAGCTGACAGGGTACTCGCAGCTGTCCAGTTTTTATGTCGGCGAACGCGAATACGGCACGCCGGAAGCGGCGCTGCTGTCGCGCGCGCGCCTGATGTTCGCCGTGCTGGCGCCGCACCGCTTCTCGGACCGCTTCTTCGTGCCGCTGGCCGGCGTGACCGACGACGCCGGCGGTTCGCCGTTCTGGGATGCGCTGGGCCGCAAGTTCTTCCAGATGGATTTCCTCGACGCCGAACGCGTGATCGGCGGCGCCCGCAACCGCACCCTGATCGTCGAATTGATGCCGCACTATCCGGTCTACGTGCCGCTGCTGCCGGGCGACGCGCAGGCGGCCATGGGCCAGATCCATCCGTCGGGCGAGCTGGCGTTCAACCTGCTGACGGCCGAAGGCTTCGAAGCGGACGACTACATCGACATCTTCGACGGCGGCCCGATCCTGCAGGCGCACAAGAATTCGCTGCGCACCTTCAGCGGCGCCTTGCAGCGCCGCGTGACCGTCGCCGCCGAGGCGCGCGATCGTGGCCGCGAACCGCAGCTGCGCTACGCCGTGTCGTCGGGCGCCGAACATAATTTCCGCGCCGTGATCACCCATTGCGCCGCGCTGGAATCGCAAGTCACCGTCGCGCTGCCGGCCGATGTGCTGGAAGCGCTGCAAGTCGCCGACGGCGACACCGTCATCTGCGTCAGAATCTAAGAGTGGACAACCTATGCTAGTAGTACGCGCAATCAAAGCCGACGACCTCGACGCCCTGTACGTGATGGCCACGCAGGTCGGCAGCGGCATGACCACCCTCAAGCCGGACATGAAGATGATGGGCGACCGCCTGGCGATCGCCGTCGCCTCGTTCGCCGAAACCATCCCGCCCGAAAAGCGCGACTACATGTTCGTGATGGAGGACACCGACACGGGCCGCCTGGCCGGCGTGTGCGCGATCAAGGGTGCGGTCGGGCTGAACGAGCCGTTTTATAACTACCGCATCGGCACGCTGGTGCATTCGAGCCGCGAGCTCGATGTGTTCACCCGCATGGAAACGCTGTACCTGTCGAACGACCTGACCGGCAGCACCGAACTGTGTTCGCTGTTCCTGCATCCGGACTACCGCACCGGCAACAACGGCAAGCTGCTGTCGAAGAGCCGTTTCCTGTTCATCGCGCAGTTCCCGCATCTGTTCACCGAAAAGCTGATCGCCGAAATGCGCGGCTACCAGGAGGAGGGCGGCCGCTCGCCGTTCTATGAAGGGTTGGGCCGCCACTTCTTCAAGATGGATTTCGACCACGTCGACGATCTGACCGCCGTCGGTAAAAAATCCTTCATCGCCGAGTTGATGCCGCGCCAGCCGCTGTACGTGGCCTATCTGCCCGAGGACGCGCAGCAGGTGATCGGCAAGGTCCACACTTCGACCGCGCCGGCGCGCCGCCTGCTGGAGCAGGAAGGCCTGTACTTCGAAGGTTATGTCGACATTTTCGACGCCGGTCCGGTGCTGCAGGCGCGCGTGTCGGAACTGCGCGCCATGCGCGACAGCACGCTGGCCGAAATCGGCAAGGTCTCCGATCTGGCCTCTGCCTGCGCTCCGGAAGCGCCCGTGGACGAGCCGATGCTGGTGTCGAACACCACGCTGAGCGATTTCCGCATGATCCTGTCGCAGTCGGTGCCGGTGAACGGCGCCCTGGAACTGCCCGCCGCGGAGCAGGACGCCCTGTGCTGCAAGGCCGGCGACACCGTCCGCACCCTGACTCTCAATTTGAGGAAGAATCCCCATGTTTAACGCATCGCCCAACGCATCGAACACCGCACTCAGTAACTTCATCAACGGCGAATGGCTGCCGGGCAGCGGCCCGGAAATTTCGACCATCGATCCATCGAACGGCCAGCAGACATGGGCCAGCAATGAATCGATGCCGCAAGACGTGGCGCACGCCTGTGCCGCCGCGCGCGAGGCCTTCGAAGCCTGGGCCCTGACGCCGCTGGACGAGCGCATCGCCGTCTGCACCCGCTTCCGCGACCTGCTCAAACAGGACGCCGAGGCGCTGGCGCTGCTGATCTCCGAGGAAGTCGGCAAGCCGCTGTGGGAAGCCCGCACCGAAGTGGCGACGATGGCCAACAAGATCGATATCTCGGTGCAGGCGCACGCCGCGCGCACCGGCGAGTCGCACAACAAGGTCGCCGACGGCGAGGCGGTGCTGCGCCACCGTCCGCACGGCGTGTTCGGCGTTTTCGGTCCGTATAACTTCCCCGGCCACCTGCCGAACGGGCATATCGTGCCGGCGCTGATCGCCGGTAATACGGTGGTGTTCAAGCCGAGCGAATACGCGCCGCGCACCGCCATCAAGACCGTGCAGCTGTGGGAGCAAGCCGGCGTGCCGAAAGGCGTGATCAACCTGGTCAACGGCGGCCGCGATACCGGCATCGCGCTGGGTCAGAACCCGCTGCTCGACGGCGTGCTGTTCACCGGCAGCTGCCAGACCGGCTCCGCGCTGCATAAGCAGTTCGGCGGCCAGCCGGGCAAGATGCTGGCGCTGGAAATGGGCGGTAACAATCCGCTGGTGATCTGGGACCAGGGTAACAACATAGACATCGACGCCGCCGTCTTCATGGCGATTTCCTCGGCCTTTATTTCGGCCGGGCAGCGCTGCACCTGCGCGCGCCGTTTGATCCTGCCGACCGGCGCTGCGGGTGACGCGATCGTTGCGCGTCTGGTCGATGTCGCGAGCCGCCTGACCATCGGCGCCTCGAACGCCGAACCGGCGCCGTTCATGGGGCCTGTCGTCTCGTCGGTGGTGGCCAAACGCCTGGTGCAGGCGCAGGAGGACATGGTGTCCAAGGGCGGCAAGCTGCTGCTGGAGATGCGCCATCTGGACGCCGCCAGCGGCTTCGTCTCGGCCGGTATCGTCGATGTCACCGACGCCCGGGACATTCCGGATGAAGAGTGGTTCGGTCCTTTGCTGCAGGTGATCCGCGTGGCCGATTTCGACAGCGCCATCAACGCCGCCAACGCCACCGCGTTCGGCCTGGCGTCAGCGCTGATCTCCAACGACGAGAACCTTTGGAAGATTTTCCAGGTGCGCGCACGCGCCGGCATCGTCAACTGGAACCGTCCGACCACCGGCGCCGCCAGCACCGCGCCGTTCGGCGGCGTGGGCCAGTCGGGCAACCATCGTCCGAGCGCCTACTACGCGGCGGATTACTGCGCCTATCCGGTGGCGTCGATCGAAAACAATGTACTCGAAATGCCTGCGAAACTGTCGCCGGGCATGCACTTCTAAGGATCGGACATGCGCGCACGCGAATTCAACTTCGACGGCCTGGTAGGTCCATCGCACAACTACGCCGGTCTGTCGTTCGGCAACGTGGCGTCGTTCAGCAACGTCAAGAGCGCGTCGAACCCGAAGCTGGCGGCGTTGCAGGGTCTGGCCAAGATGCGGGCGCTGGCCGCTCGTGGCCTCGGCCAGGCCTTGCTGCCGCCGCAGGACCGGCCCAACTTCCGGCTGCTGCGCAGCATCGGCTTCACCGGCAGCGATGCCGACGTGCTGGCGAAAGCGGCCAGGGAAGCACCGGTGATCCTTGCGTGCGCGTATTCGGCCTCGCCGATGTGGACCGCCAACGCGGCGACGGTCAGCCCGTCCGCCGATAGCGCCGACGGCCGCACGCATTTCACGGCCGCCAATTTGAACAACAAGCTGCATCGCGCCTTCGAGCATGAGCAGTCGGCGCGCAGCCTGCGCGCGATCTTCCACGACATCAATCACTTCGCGGTGCACGATGCGCTGCCTGGCACGCCGGCTTTCGGCGACGAAGGCGCGGCCAACCACACGCGCCTGTGCAAGGACCATGGCAGCGCGGCGGTCGAGATGTTTGTGTATGGCCGTACCGAGTTCGACGCGTCGGCGTCGGCGCCGAAGAAGTACCCGGCGCGCCAGACGCTGGAAGCTTCGCAGGCCGTCGCGCGTTTGCACGGCCTGTCGGCCGATCGCACCGTCTACATCCAGCAGAACCCGGACGTGATCGACCAGGGCGTGTTCCACAACGACGTCATCGCCGTCGGTAACGGCAATGTGCTGTTCTATCACGACCAGGCCTTCGCCGACGAAGCGGGCAGCCTTGATACGCTGCGCCGCGCGATGGACGGCGTCGGCGCGGAGTTGAACGCGATTCGCGTCGATACCGGGGCGGTGTCGGTGGCCGATGCGGTGGCCAGCTATCTGTTTAACAGCCAGCTGCTTTCCAAGGACAACGGCAAGATGGCGCTGGTGATCCCGCAGGAGTGCGAGGAGAACGCCGCCGTCGCCGCCTATCTGCAAGGGCTGGTCGCCAGCGGCAACGCGGTCGACGAGTTGATTCATTTCGATCTGCGCCAGTCGATGCGCAACGGTGGCGGACCGGCGTGCCTGCGCCTGCGCGTGGCGCTGACGGACGCCGAGGCGGCGGCCATGCATCAAGGCGTCGTGATGACCGAGGCGCTGTATCACACGCTGGTGGCGTGGGTGGAGAAGCATTACCGCGACCGGCTCGATCCGTCCGACCTCGCCGATCCTTCATTGGCGATCGAAGTGCACACCGCGCTGGAGGATTTAAGCCGGATTCTTGGAATGCCGAACCTCTACGATTTTTAAAATTGAGATGCTCGAATAATCGTGCTCCATTGATTCGATTTGTAATGCACTATTTCGTCCCCATCTGGTTTAATAGTGTCCGGATTCCCGACCCTTCGCCGCGTAGCCACAAGCCGGCGCGGCGTCCTGCAACATAAAATACTCATAACGTATTGGAGAAGCAAAGATGAAACAAATGCCACAAGACCTGCGCGCCCAGACGCTGGATTTGATCAACGCCAGCAAGCCTGCCAGCGAAACAAGCCAGGTTCCGGCGTTGATCAGCGCCTGGCTCGGATCACTGGACGACGAAGACCTGACCGGCACCGTGCCCGGTAGTCTGGCGCCGGTTTTGTGGGACGGTTTCACGCAAGCCTCCAAGCGCACCGGCAACGGCGCGCAAATCGCCAAGCTGCGCTATGACGATGGACGTGGCGGCATGGCCACCGCGCTGTTGATCCTCAACGACGACATGCCGTACCTGGTCGACTCGATCGTCATGGCCATGCGCAAGCTGCGCATCGTCGCCAACGGCGTATTGAACTCGGTGCTGCCGGTCGCCCGCAACGCGGAAGGCGTGGTCACCGCCGTCGGCCAGAGTGGCGATAAACTCGAATCCTACGTGCTGTGCCTGCTGGCCGACGACCTGTCGGAAGCGGAACTGGGCGTGCTGGTCGACCGCGTCGAGATGGTCTCGCGCGACGCCGCCGTGGTCCGCCGCGACAAGGCCGCGATGCAGGAACACTTCAGCCGCATCGCCAAGGAAGCATCCGCCAATGGCGAAGAGGGCCAGGAAGTCGCCGCCTTCCTGGAATGGGCGCGCACCGAAGGCTTCGAGCCGTTCGGCTACGCCTACTATCAAGTCAAGCCGGGCGTGCGCGAGCTGGAACGCGACATCCCGAGCCGCATCGGCGTGCTGCAGGACACCACGCATCCGGTCTATGGCACCTGCCTTGCGAACATCCCGGGCGACTTCGACACGCTGTCGAAGCGCGCGCACACGCTGTCGATCGTCAAGGCCGACGTCGAAGGCACTTTGCACCGCGACCAGGCGCTGGATTTCATTGGCATCCGCCACACCGATCCGCAAGGCGCTATCCTCGGCGAATACTGCTTTGTCGGCCTGTTCACCCGCGCGGCCACCGCCACGCCGCTGAACCGCCTGCCGTTCGCGCGCGGCCGCATTGCCAAGGTGTTGAGCATCGCCGGCGTGCGCCAGGAAGGCTTCCGCGCCGAGAAATTCATCGAGATACTCGAATCGCTGCCGCGCACCGAAGCGCTGGAAGCGGAGCCGGAATGGCTGGCAGAAGTCTGCGGCGCCGTCGTCTCGCTGTACAAGCAACCGCGCACCAAAGTGTTCGCGCGCCGCGACGTCTATGCGCGCCACCTGAACGTGCTGGTGTACCTGCCGCGCGAGCGTTACAGCGCAAGCGTCGCTTCCGCCTTGGCCAAGGCGCTGCAAGCCAGCTCCGGTGCCCATCACGTCAGCTCGCAGACCTTGGTGGCCGACGGCCCGCTGGCCCGCGTGTACCTGATCGCCCACGGCGCGCGCTATCCGCTGGATCTGGAGACCGACATCCAGCAGCCGCTGACGGCGGTGCTGGACGGCTGGCATGACAGCTTCTCGAAGCTGGCGGACGCCGTCTCGAACGTGCCGATGCGCGCTCACCTGCGCAAGATGTGCGCGACCCTGCCGACCGACTATGTCGGTTCGACCCCGCCGGTCGCCGCCTTCTACGACCTGCAAACCATTTTGCAAAACACCGATCCGTCGCGCGTCGACGTGCGCGTGGACGCGGCGGCCGACGCCACCACCATCCGGCTGTACTCGGTGGACCGCGTGCCGTCGCTGTCGACCATCCTGCCGGCGCTGCACAACGCCGGCGTGGCCATCGACCGCGAACAGGCGCACTCGATCCGCATGGACGGCAAGCGCCACTTCGTCACCAGCCTGTCGGTTGATGAAGCCAGCGCCGCCAGCCTGGCCAAGCCGGAAGTGATTCCGGTAGCGCAGGAGCTGTTCGCGTCCCTGTTCAACAACGAAGCCGAAGACGGCCGCCTGAATGGCCTGGTCATCGAAGGCGGTTTGAGCCTGCGCCAGGTGCAACTGGTGCGCGCCTACATGAGCTACTGGCGCCAGACCGGCACCCAGTTCTCGGTGCGCTACATCGCCGAGACGCTGCGCAAGCAGCCGGCCATCGTCAAGCAGCTGGTGGACGCCTTCCTGCAGCGCTTCAATCCAGCGCTCGATCAAGCCACCCGCGACGCCGCGCTGGAATCGCTGGCCGCCATCAAAGGCCGCCTGCCGTCGATCAACCACGCCGACAGCGAAGAAGTGCTGGGCGCCCTGACCGATCTGATGACCGCGACGCTGCGCACCAACTACTTCCAGAACAATCAGAAGGGCGACAAGATCATCTTCAAGTTCGACACCAGCAACCTGTCGCTGGTGCCGGAACCACGCCCGTTCCGCGAGATCTTCGTGTTCTCGCGCCGCTTCGAAGGCGTGCACCTGCGCGGCGGCCCGGTCGCCCGTGGCGGCTTGCGCTGGTCGGACCGCATGGAAGATTACCGCACCGAAGTCCTGGGCCTGGTGAAGGCGCAGATGGTGAAGAACGCCGTCATCGTGCCGGCCGGCGCCAAGGGCGGCTTCGTATGCAAGCAGATGCCGAAGGACGCCGTGCGCGAAACCATCGCGGCCGAAGGCGAAGCAGTCTACCGCCTGTTCATCGCCAGCCTGCTGGAAATGACCGACAACCGTGTGCTGGGTAAAATCGTCCCGCCAGCGGATACCGTCTGCTACGACAGCGACGATCCTTACCTGGTGGTGGCTGCGGATAAAGGCACGGCGACCTTCTCCGACATCGCCAACGGCATCGCTGTGCAACGCGGCTTCTGGCTGGGCGACGCCTTCGCGTCGGGCGGCTCGAACGGCTACGACCACAAAAAGATGGGCATCACTGCCAAGGGCGCGTTCGAAGCCGTCAAACGCCACTTCTACGAAATGGACCACGACATCCACGCCACCCCGGTGACGATGGTCGGCGTGGGCGACATGTCGGGCGACGTGTTCGGCAACGGCGCGCTGCTGTCGCGCAAACTGCAGATCATCGCCGCGTTCGACCACCGCCATATCTTCCTCGACCCGACGCCGGACATGGAAAAATCCTTCGTCGAACGTGAGCGCATGTTCGCGCTGCCGCGCTCCTCGTGGGACGATTACAACAAGGAATTGATCTCGGCCGGCGGCGGCGTCTATCCACGCACCTCGCGCACGATCGAACTGTCGCCGCAGATCCGCGCCGCGCTGGACATCGAGGAAACCTCGCTGCCGCCGGAAGAACTGATGCACCGCATCCTGAAGGCTCCGGTCGATCTGTTCTACAACGGCGGTATCGGCACCTACATCAAGGCGTCGACCGAGTCCCACGCGCAGGTCAAGGACCGCGCCAACGACAACATCCGCGTCGACGGTAACCAGCTGCGCTGCAAGGTCGTCGCCGAGGGCGGCAACCTGGGGGCCACGCAAGCGGGCCGTATCGAATTCGCGCTGGCCGGCGGCCGCATCTTCACCGATGCGATCGACAACTCGGCCGGCGTGGATTGCTCCGACCATGAAGTGAACGCCAAGATGTGGCTGGACGTCGAAATGAACGCCGGCCTGCTGACCGAGGCTGACCGCAACCGCACCCTGAACGAGATGACCGCCGACATCGAGCGCCTGGTCCTGCGCGACAACACGCTGCAAACCCAGTTGCTGGTGCGTGAAGCGCAGGCGCAGACCGACGCCGCCGTGCAAGACGGTTACGCATCGCTGATCGCCTTCCTGGAAGAAGAGGGCGCGCTGTCGCGCGATCTGGAGCAGCTGCCGACGGTGGCCGAACTGGCGCGCCGCAAATCCGATGGCCGTGGCTTGACGACGCCGGAACTGGCGGTCGTCATCGCCAACGTCAAGAACCGCTACAAACGCATTCTGTCGGCGCTGCCGCTGACGGAAAACAGCTGGGCCGAGTCGGTGCTCAAACCGTACTTCCCGGACCTGCTGGTGGCGACCCGTCCGGCGCTGGCGCACCCGCTGGCCAACGCCATCCTGGCGACCGTGCTGGCCAATGAATCGGTCAACCGTTGCGGCCCGCTGATGCTGCGCCAACTGGCCGGCGAACATGGCGTCGATGAAGCGGACGTGATCCTGGCATGGGGCCAGGCATGGTCGGCGCTGAACCTGGCGCCGATCTTCTCGACCCTGGACGCCGACGCATTGAAAGTGCCGCGCGCCGTCTCGATCAAGGTCGATGGCCGCACCCGCGTGCTGCAAAAAGCCGTTATCGAAGGCGCGCTGACCGTGCCCGCCGACCAGTTGAAGGACGGCGTGGCCGAGTTGACCCGCCTGTTCGCCAAGCCCGAGACCTTGGCCCACCTGAGTTCCGACGACGGCCAGTCCGACGCCGAACTGACCGCCGGCCTGCGTCCGGAATTCGTCGCCGCCTGGAAGGCTGTCGACGCGATCGAATCGGTGGCGGCGTTTGTGTTCGCGGCGCTGTCGGTCACCCGTCCGCTGGGCATGGATTTGCCGGCTTTCCTGCAAGTCGGCCTGGCGCTGCGCGCGCAAGTCGGCATCGACACCTTGGAACGCGGCCTGAAGCTGCCGGCCTCCAGCCGTTCGCAGGAACAGCTGCGCAGCTACGCGCAGAACGCGTTGCGCCGCACGCAGCAACGCCTGCTGTCGCAGGTGCTGCTGCACGCCACCGGCAGCCATTCAGGCGTGGAGGCGGTCGAACTGGTCGCCAACACGCTGGGCCTGACCGGCTATGCGGTGGCGACCGATCTGGAACAGGCGATGCTGGATGTGTGGGCGCTGTCCGAGGCGACCAACTCCGGCAACACCACCTTGGCGGTGTAAGCGCATGAGCGAGCGTATCGACACCTTGCCGACAGCGTTACCGGAGGCGGTGCGTGCGCTCGCCGAAGCGGATTTCAGCGCCGTCGCACAGCGCTTTTCGGCGGCCGGTTTCGCTGTTACGCAGCCGGCCGACGGCATCCTGACCATCAAGGGGGGGGGCGACCGTCCCGCGATGCTGATCTCCGTTGGCGTGCATGGCGACGAGACGGGGCCGATCGAGATGGTGGCCTACCTGCTCGACGCCTTGTCGCGGCAACCGCAGGCGCTGGCCGTCAATCTGATGCTCTGCGTCGGTAACATCGGCGCCATCCGCGCCGGCAAGCGCTTCATCGATGCGGACTTGAACCGCATGTTCCGCGCCGAACGCGGCACCCTGGCCGGCACCGCCGAAGCCGCGCGCGCCGACGTGATGATCGCCGCCACCACGGCCTTCTTCAGCGACGCGGGACCGGTGCGCTGGCATCTGGATCTGCACACGGCCATCCGGCCGTCGGTGTATCCGACCTTCGCCATCGTCCCGGAGATCATCGCCGAGCATACGCGGCGCGCGCTGATCGAGTGGCTGGGGCTTGCCGGCATCGGCGCGGTGATCATGAATCCGGCTTCGGTCGGCACGTACAGTTACTACTCGGCGGAGCATCATGGCGCCGCCGGCACCACCGTGGAGCTGGGGCGCATCGGCGCCCTGGGCCAGAACGACCTGGCGCAATTCGCCGACGCCTCGCTGGCGCTGGACGATCTGCTGCGCGGCGCGCCCAAGCGCGAAGCGAAGCAGGCGCCGCACGTATTCAACACGGCGCGCCAGATCATCAAGTTGAGCGACAAGTTCCAGATGGCGTTCGGGAAGGACACGCATAACTTTACGGCGCTGAAGCAGGGCGAGGAGATCGCCCGCGACGGCGACACCGTCTACACCGTCCAGCATCCGGAGGAGCTAGTCGTGTTCCCCAATCCGGACGTGCGGGTCGGCCTGCGCGCCGGTCTGATGGTGGTGCGGATCGACTGACCCTTCCGTCTTAACACCGCTTTACCTCCCTTTACATTCCGCGCACTCATAGTTGGACGATTAAGTACGTTAACAGGTACAGCATTGTCCTTAACTATGGAGTAAGCACTATGACGACAGCAATCAGCGGTATTTCGGGAAGCGCCAGCGCGCCGGCATTCGACCCTGCCAAGGGCGCGGCACGTATCGCCAACAAGGTGTTCGGCGAGATGGACGCCGACAAGGATGGCAAGGTAAAGAAGGAGGAATTCGTTTCCGGCTTGGCGTCGAAAGGCGTTTCGGCCGACGACGCGGCCAAGCAGTTCGACGCGATCGATCAGCAGAAGACCGGTTCGATCACGAAATCGGATCTGGAGACGGCGATCAAAAGCGGCGACTTTGCGCCGCCCAAGCCCACCGAAGGCGGCGCGCCCGCCGCGCAGGGAGGCGGCAAGCCGCAAGGCGCGGGTGGCGGTGGCGGAGCAGGTGGGGCCGGCGCCGCAAGCAGCGCGACCAAGACCTACGAGGCGGCCGACACCAATGAAGACGGCACGGTGTCGCAGCAGGAGCAGCTGGTCTACAGCATCTCGCATCCGTCAGAGGGCGCTTCGGACCCCGGCAAAATCGGCGGCAATATCAACGAAATCGCCTGACGGCCAGGGCCTCAAATACACCTACATAAGACGTAGGGCGGATTAGCGAAGCGTAATCCGCCATGGTGGCGTCGCCGACGGCTCAACCATGGCGGATTACGGCGTTCCGCCTAATCCGCCCTACGTGTATATTCGGTTCAGGCTTTAATTACGGGCGATGAGCACCGCAAGGATCGTCGCGGCGACGCCGAGCACGGCGACCGCCGCGCCGACCATCGGATGAAAACGGCGCGAGACTGTAGGGATTTTTTGAACCGGCATGAATGCTCCTTCTTGTCAGACTGTAATGTTGACTAAGATTAGCGTGCGTCTTGTTCCCAATCTATACGTCGGCCTGTATCAAAAGTAAGCAACTGTAACCAAGCCTTGGTGGCGAGTGCGAATAAAGTTGTATTTGTGGCACAAATTACTTTGTGGCGATGAGGCTGGAAAGCCCTATAATCGCTTAGTTTTTTTGCCCCCATTTTCGCCCACACATCTCCCACAAGGATAGCCTGTGAACCAATCGCTGGTCCAGAAACTGACCCGTACCAAGCCGGTCGATACTACAGTTGCACACTTACCAGCTGAGCACGCCCCAACCAGCAATGGCCTGCACCGTTCGATCGGCCTGTTCCCGCTGACGATGATCGGTGTCGGCGCCACCATCGGCACCGGTATTTTCTTCACAATGATGGAAGCCGTGCCCAAGGCAGGCCCCTCCGTCGTCCTGTCCTTCCTGATCGCCGCCATCACCGCCGGCCTGACGGCGCTGTGCTATGCCGAACTGTCGTTCCGGATTCCGGCCTCGGGCTCGTCGTACTCGTTCGCGTATGCGACCGTCGGCGAATTCGCCGCCTTCATCATGGCCGCCTGCCTGTTGCTCGAATACGGGCTGGCGGCGAGCGCGACCGCCATCGGCTGGTCCGACTACCTGAACAATTTCCTCACCAACGCCTTCGGCTGGCACATCCCGGACATGCTGCGCTCGCCCATGATCGTCTCCACCGCGCACGGTATCGAGTGGCGCGCGGGGCATATCAACCTGCCGCCTATCCTGTTGGTGATCTTGTGCGGCCTGCTGCTGATACGCGGCACCAAGGAATCGGCCACCACCAACGCCATCATGGTGCTGATCAAGCTGGCGATCCTGATCTTCTTCATCGTGATCGCGTTTTCCGGGTTTGACATCAATAACTTCCATCCGTTCTTCAGTCCCGACAACGGCGTGCACTATACCGGCATGGCCGGGGTGACGGCGGCGGCGGCGACGGTGTTCTTCTCGTTCATCGGCCTCGACACGGTCGCCACGGCCGGCGAAGAGGTACGCAATCCCAAACGCAACGTACCGATCGGCATCCTGTCGGCGCTGGCGATCGTGACGGTGTTTTATATGCTGGTGGCGGTGGCGGCGATGGGGGCGCAGCCGGCGTCGAAATTCGCCGGCCAGGAAGCCGGGCTGGCTGTGATCCTGCAAAACGTCACCGGCAAGACCTGGCCGGCGCTGGTGCTGGCGGCGGGCGCGGTGATCTCCGTGTTTAGCGTGACCCTGGTGACGATTTACGGCCAGACGCGGATTCTGTACGCGATCTCCAAGGACGGGCTGATCTCGAAGTCGTTCCAGAAGGTGAGCGCGAAGACGGCGTCGCCGGTGCAGAACACGTTGATCGTCTGCATCGTCGTAGGTCTGGTGGCCGGTTTCGTGGATGCGACCTTCCTGTGGGACATGGTCAGCATGGGCACGCTGACGGCGTTTATCGTGGTGTCGCTGGCGGTGCCGGTGATGCGCAAGAAGGAAAACGGTAAGGGCGTGAAGGGCTTCCGTGTGCCGTTCGGTCCGTATGTGGTGCCGGGCCTGAGTATCAGCGCCTGCCTGTATCTGATGTTCGGCCTGTCGTTGACGACTTACACGATCTTTATCATCTGGATGTCGGCCGCGGTCGTGACGTATTTCCTGTACGGGATGCGCAACTCCAAATTGAATCTGCTGAAGTAACTTATTTAAACCGCTACAAACTAAAAAGCCCCGGCACCGCGTTAGCGGCCGGGGCTTTTTGCTGTGGCGCGCACGGCTTATTCTACGTCTTTGGTTGGCTTCGAGCCCAGGTACAGGCGCAGAACGATACCGGATACGGCGATGGCGGCAGGCAGGTTTTCGATGATGGTCAGCATGGTGGTTCTCCAGTAAGTGGGTGAGTTGAGTGAACTGCTATTAACCGAAACGGGCTGCGATGTAGCGCAGTTCCGCAGCCAGGTTAGGGGAGTGGGCTTCCACGTCTTTAGCGGTGCTGCTCAGCCACCAGATGGTTTCATCGGCGCGCTCGGTGGTCGCTTCTGCAACAGCGGCTGGCTTCCGTGCAAACAGCGCAGCGAACAGTTGACGTACGGCGTTGGCGACATTGCCTGCGTAGTTGGCGGTGGTGTGAGTGTTGAAAGTAGTCGAGTTCATGAGAAGCTCCTGTTAAATGTCCGTTTGATGCAGTGCAGTATGCGCCGTTTTCAGAAATAAAAAAAATTTTGATTTGTGATAGGAGCCATTAGTTTTCAGTATAACTTGATGTTTTCCCTATGAAACATCGGTTCCGAAGGGCAACAAATTATGTTGGATTTTTTTGCTTGGGATGCTGCATCCGGTAATCTTGGATGTCCGAATGGCAATAATGGCGGCTAACCGTGCGACAGGCTGGCAAAGCTATTCACGAACGTGATAGCGGATATCGATTTTATTTGGAAAATCAATGACAGGAAGTTAACCCCGGCGGTCGAGCCAGCGGCCGCCAAACATCGTGCACATCAGCGACAGC
Source organism: Oxalobacteraceae bacterium OTU3CINTB1 (assembly GCA_024123955.1). Taxonomy (NCBI): domain Bacteria; kingdom Pseudomonadati; phylum Pseudomonadota; class Betaproteobacteria; order Burkholderiales; family Oxalobacteraceae; species Oxalobacteraceae bacterium OTU3CINTB1. Next base: position 6,749,408 of record CP099652.1, on the reverse strand, counting down.
ACGATCAGCGCGATGCCGGCCCATTGCCAGCCGGTGACGACGTCGCCCAGCAGCACCATGCCGGCGCTGATGCCGACCACCGGCACGCCCAGGCTGAACGGCGCCACGCGGTTGACCGGATGGCGCTTGAGAAGCCGGGTCCACATCGCGTAGCCGAGAATGGTGGCCATCCAGCCCAGATAGGCGACCGCCGCCCAGGTGGTCCACGGCGCGCCGGTCCAGTGCCAGCGGGTGGCCGGATCGTCGAACGCCAGCGATAGGCCGATGAACGGCAGGATCGGCACCAGGCTGCACCAGACCATGAAGCTGACCACGTCGAATTCCGGCGTCGCCTGCTGGGCGCGGCGCACGACGATATTGGAGGCGGCCCACATCGCCGCCGCCATCAAGGTCAGCAAGAAGCCGCCGGCGGTGGTGCCGCCGGCGTGGCCCGGTTCCACGTAGTTCATGCCGAAGCAGACCAGCCCCACGGCCGCCAGCAGCAGGCCGCCTTTCAGCGCGCGGCTGGCGCGCTCGCGCAGCAGCACGAAGCCGAACAGGGCGGTGAAGAAGACCTGCGTTTGCAGGATGACCGACGCCAGCGAGGCGGACATGCCGACCTTGAGCGACAGGAACAGCAGTCCGAACTGGCCGACGCCCTGGCACAGCCCATAGGCGACGATCCATTTGACGGGGAGCTTGGGCGGACGCACGACGAGGATCAGCGGCAGCACCGCGAACACATAGCGGGCGGCGCCCATCTGGAACGGCGTCAAGTCCTTGAGGCCGATCTTCATCGCGACGAAGTTGGTGCCCCAGATCAGGACCACGGCCAGGGCGGAAAGGAGGTCGCGGGTGGTGAAAGGGGCGGATGATGAACTCATCGCCCCATGTTAGCAGTATCAGGCCACGTTGCGGACGATGGCTTCACTATGGACGATGATTTTTGCGGCATCGGCTTGCAACAGACGGATGCGGCGCTGCACCAAGGGCCAGCCCGACCACGGCACGGCGGCGGTGCCGGCTGCGCTGTCGACCGGCTTGTTCGGCGCCAGCGCAGCGAGCGGCGCCGGCGTCTTATGCACGTGGCGGTCGAGCGCCTGCGACAGGATGCCGACCACCTGGGCGTGGCTCTCGTCCAGCATGGCGTTGACCGGCTCCTTCGGCAACTCCGTCACGTGGCGGCGCAGGATCGAGCGCAAGGCCGCCACGTGCGCTACCAGCAGGTAGTTTTGCACGATGAACAGGTTGATGTCCTCCACTGCGCGCTGCTTGCTCGATGGCTCGTCGAGCATGCGCACCAGCGCGGAGCTGAGCGATGCCAGGCTGTCCATCAACCGTTTGCGCTCGATGCGGTAGGCGAAATCGTCCTTGCCTTTGCCTTGCAGCAGATCGAAGCTGGCCTGCATGTAGCGCAGGTTCACGTCCAGCACTTCGCGGATCAGGCGCGGGAGGGTTTGGTATTCCCAGTTGGCCAGCACGAAGCTGAAGGCCGTCGCCACCGCCGCGCCGATGAAGGTATCGATCAGGCGCTCCATGATCAGGTCATTGTTCCCCGGCGCGATCAGGTGCATCTGCAGCAGGATCATGATGCTGACCGCGATGGCGGCGTAGCGGTAGCGCAGGTAGATGAAAGTGGGCGTGGCCACCGTCGCCACCACCAGGATGCCGAGCATGAACGCGGGGTGGTTCAGGTAGCGGATCACCAGCGCGGTGATCACGCAGCCGATGACGGTGCCGATGATGCGGTCGCTGCGCCGCTGCTTGGTCATGCTGAAGCTGGGTTTGAGGATGATCACGATGGTCAGCACGATCCAGTAGCTGTGCGCCGCGTAAGGCAGCCACGCGGCCACCGCCAGGCCGACCGAGATCGCCATCGCCACCCGCAGCGAGAAGCGGAAGATCGGCGAATCCATGCGCAGGTGCGACAGGATCATGCGCAGCTCGTACTTTTGCTGCGACAGGAAGGGCCCCATGTCGGCGTCGACCCAGAACGGCGTGGTGTCGGAGACCTTCTGGCTGGCCTGATGCAGTTCGCCGATCATCTTGATGATGGCGCGGATCTTGTTGCGCTGGGCGCGCAGCACCGCCAAGGCTTCCTGCTGCGGCTTACCGTCGTCGATGCGGCGCTGGATCGCGGCCAGTTCCGCTTCCACGGCGTCCAGCTCCGGCGTGTAGCTGATCTCCGCGTACGAGGCCTTTTTGCGGGTGACGTCGTAGGCCACCGATTCGATATCGCGCGCGGCCTTGTAGGCCAGGTCGTGCAGCGTTTTGAGCACCGGCGAATCGGCCAGGTGCATGCGCAGTTGCGCGTAATCGGTGTGGGTCGACAGGATCAGCTCATACAGGTCCAGCATGCAGACGTGGACCTGCACCACGATGGCGTCCTTGCTGTTCTGGTGCGCGCGCAGGATCAGGTCTCGCGACGCCTGCTGGCGGTCGGCCAGCACGCTTTGATGGCGCACCAGCTTATTGAACTGCTCATTGAGGTTGTAGCGGGTGTCGTAGAAGTCGGCCTTGATATCGATGTAGGCGGCCAGCTCGAACAGCGCCTCGGCCAGCACCTGCTGCTTGATGCGGTGGCGCAGTATCCACGAGATGCCCATCGCGTACGCCAGGTAGGCCACCGCGCCAAGCGTAAACAAGCCGGTGTGGATAAACGACTGCTTGACCGTCATCGAGTGTTCCATCGACATGGTCATGATGAACAGCGTGGCCAGTTGCAGCGGCATCGACTTTTTGCCGTAGACGACCATCATGCAGGCGAGGAAGCTGATTATCACCAGCATCGTCAGCAGCAGCCAATGCAGCGGCGCGCACAGGCTGATGAGCAAGGTGACGGCGCTGCACAGCAGCACCGAGGCGCTCATCTCGTTGAATTTGTGGCGCAGGGGGCTGGGCATGTCCATCAGCGCGGTGCACAGGGCGCCGATGCAGACCGTCATGGCGGTGGCCATGTCGGCGAACTGCAGGGTGATCACGGTGACGCCGACCAGGCCCGCGGCGAAGCGCAGCCCAAGATAAAAATAGTGGCTGTAGAAGAAAGTGCGCAGATTGAGTGCGTAGTGCATGGCTGTGACCTTGTGGGCAGCGGGTGCTAATGTGTGCACGGCGGGATCGCCGCCGCGCACACGGGGAACGCGAAACTACGGTGTCGGGCTGTCGTCAGAAGACCGACAGCACCGGGTAGCGGCGCCATTCGGGTTCGGCGTGGCGCTTGCCGTTTTCGAAGATGAAGCCCAATACTTTTTCCTGATCCGACAGCAGCGCCGGATTGGCGGCCTTCCACGCTTCGAACTTGGCCTTCAGTTCCGGTTCCGCTTCGAGCATTTCCAGCGCCAGGTCTTCGAACACGTAGTCGGAGAACGCTTCCTTCTTTTCCAGCACGCTGTTGAAGAAGCCCCAGCGGAAGAATGAGTCGTGGCCTTGCGGTTCCAGCGTTTCGACGGCGTAGCGGGCGTTGGCCTGCTTGAGCGGAATGAACCAGTCGCCCGGCCGCACGGTGAAGCTGCCGGTGCGCGCTTCCAGTTCCACGGCGTCGTGGTACATATGGCCTTCATACGCGTGCGGGCGCGAGGTCACCGAGGCGATGTGATAGTACTGCGCCTCGATGGTCGACGCTTCGTCGAACGCGGCCATCTCGACGCCGTTCCACTGCAGGCGCTCGATGGCTTCGCGCCAGGCTTGCGGCACGATATAGCCTTTCGGCGCGCGCACGGTGGCCGCCGGCACGAAGTTGTTGTAGTAGGCGATGTCCTTTTCCCACGGCTGGCTGCGATCGTACGAGAGGCGCTGATAGTTCCCCAGCACGCTGGCGCTGCGCTTGGCCGCGTAGCCCTTGAAGCGGACGGTCGACGGATTGGTGTCATCCATTTGCCAGGCGACGGTCCACTCGCTGGCGTTGGCCGCCTGCTCTTTGGCGTCGGCGCGCAGGGCGCGGATTTGCGCGCCGTGGGCGGCGGTGAAGGCCATCGTCACGTCCAGCAGCGCGCGCATCGATTCGTAGCGGTCCTTGAAAGGCTTGAGCATGTGCGTCTCCGGCATGAAGCCGATGACGTGGTGCAGGGCCGCGAAGCCGGTCGAGAAGCGCGGCACTTCCAGGAATTCGGCGAGGCCGTCGTCCGGGCTGTCCTTGATTGGGTTGACGTAGGGGCAGGTGGGCCAGCCCTTCGCTTCCATCTGGGCGTAGATGTGCGGCAGCATGGTCTCGCGCAGGAAGGGGCCGAGGCCGTAGCCCAGCTTGTCCGCCTGGGTGTGGATCAGGGTCATCGTGTACGGATAGTCGGCGCCGTTGGACGTATGGGTGTCGACCATGACGTCCGGGTCCCAGCTGGTCACCAGCTGGTTGAACAGGCGGGCGTTGAGCGTGTCGCACTTGATGAAGTCGCGGTTCAGGTCCAGGTGGCGGCTGTTGCCGCGGAAGCCGAATTGCTCGGGGCCGTCCTGGTTGACGCGCGAGGTGTTGGCCCGGTTCAGCGCGCCGTCGACGTTGTAGAGCGGTACGAACAGCAGCACGGTGTCGCCCAGCGCCGCCAGGCGGGCCGGCTCGTAGCACAGGTCGCGCACGATGGCCATGCAGGCGTCCACGCCCTCGGGTTCGCCGGGGTGGATGCCGTTGTTGTTGAAGAAGACGGTGCGGCCCTCGGCCTTGATCTGCGAGCGGTCGAACACGCCGTCCGGGCTGACGATGCCGGCATGCACCGGGATGCCGCCGTCGGACACGCCGATCTGTTCAAAACGCAGCACCTGCGGGAAGCGCGCGGCCAGCTCCTCGTAGAACGCGATGCATTCGGTCCACAGGGTGGTTTGATTTTGATTGCCTTTTTCATAAGGCGTCGGCATATCTGGGTGCATGGCAGTCTGGATCTCAGAGGAACAATGTGAAATGGCGCGCCAAGCCTTGTGGGCGCTTCGGCGTGCTGTCGAGGGCGCGATTGTATCATTCGTGCCCGCTTTTTGAGCGGCGGCAGGCCGCTCGCGCCAAGTACTCGAGTTGTTTCAAGGAAATAAATCCACGCGGTGGTCTACTGGAATTCTCGTCATGAACCAGGAGCCAGCGATGTGGAACGGGAGTGGGCTTGGTGCGGTGCTGGTCGCTTTTCTGCTGGCGCTGGTGTGCAAGGTGGGGCTGGCGCAGATCGGGCCGCGCTATGTGATCGACGTGAAAGCGGCCGGCGGCGTCGCCATCGTCGGCGCGGCGCAAGGCAGCGTGCAGCTGGTCGGCAAAGGCCTGGCGCTGATCCGCTTCCAGGGGCTGCGCCTGCTGACCGTGGGGGCCGACGCCGACGCCTACAGCGCCGAGTCGGTGCGCGAGTGGCCGGCGGTCGACCTGGTGCTGGTGACGCCGGCCAGCGCCGGACGCTACGGCGGGCTGGCGCCGCTGGCCGCGCTGCGCAGGCTGCCGGTGATCCTGGTGGAGCCGTCCGCCGGCGCGGCGGTGCCTCCTATGCCGCCGCCATCGTCGGCGCCGGGCGGTGGGGGCGACGGCCCGCACTACTATCCGATGCAGACCTGGGACGCATTGCATCTGCGTAAGGGCACGGGGAAGAACAACGATAAAGCGTGGCTGCGCGTGACGGCCATGCCCGGTCGGCCGGGAACGGCGCCTGTGGCGGGTTTTGTGCTGGAGCTGGGCAACGGCCGCACCTCGTATCGGTTATATGTCAGCTGCGAGGCGCTGGCCGCCGACGAGATCGAAGGCCTGCCGCTGCGCCTGCCCGGTGTCGACCTGGCGCTGTTGCCGGGGCGCGATGGGCCGCAGTTGGTGCCGCTGCGCCGGGCGACGCAGGCCGCCGGCGGACCGGTGGGCGATGCCGGCTTGGTCGCCAAGCCGGCCGCGCTGACGGTGGCCGGCTACGCGTTCCGGGCAATCCGGCGCTGATTATTTCTTGGCGTTGGTTTCCACCCAGGCCGCGAAGGCGTCGGCGAATTTCTTCAGGAATTCCCTGGTGCGGTCGTTGTTGATCTTGCCGTCGTCGCCCAGCAGGCTGCCGGCGCCGCCGATGTAAGCTTCCGGCTGTTGCAGCACCGGCATGTCGAGGAACACCAGCGACTGGCGCAGATGATGGTTGGCGCCGAAACCGCCCACCGCGCCGGGCGAAACGGTGACCACGCCGGCCGGCTTGCCGCTCCAGGCGCTGTCGCCGTAGGGACGCGAGCCGATATCGATGGCGTTCTTCAGCGGCGCCGGCACCGAGCGGTTGTACTCCGGCGTAACGAACAGCACGGCGTCGGCCTCCTTGATGCGCTGGCGGAAATGGGTCCACGCCTGCGGCGGCGTGACATCTTTCCCTTCCAAATCCTCGTTGTACAGGGCCATCTCGCCGATTTCAACGATGTTGAACTCCAGCGAAGGCGGCGCCAGCGCGATCAGTTCGTGGGCGAACTTGCGGTTGATCGACTCCTTGCGCAGACTGCCGATCACTACGGCGACTTTTTTGGCGGGCATGACTTCTCCTGGTCTTGATTGGTGGAATGGAAGCGTTACTGTACCGCAGGCGCAAAAAAAACCACGCCGCGTTGCCGGGGCGTGGTTTCGTTGAGCGGCAGGGAATTACTCGGCGTTCATTTCCTTCAGCAGATTGTCGGCGTGGTCGACGTGCTTCATGTTCCACAGGATGTAGCGCAGATCGACCTGGATATCGCGCGTCATCGCCTTGTTGAAGTCCCAATCGGAGATGATCGAATCGAGCGTGCCGTCGAAGGCCAGGCCGATCCATTCGCCTTTGCTGTTCAGCGCGGCCGAGCCGGAGTTGCCGCCGGTGATGTCCAGGGTCGCCAGGTAGGCGACCGGCACCGATTTGAGCACCGGATCGACATACTTGCCGAAGTCCTTGGCCTTGATCGCGTCCAGCTGCGCCTTGGGCGCGTTAAACTCGCCTTCGCCGGTGGCCTTGGCGGCGACGCCGGCCACGGTGGTGAAGGCTTTCCAGCTCGAACCGTCGGCGCCCGGATCGCGGCCGGCGATCTTGCCGAAGGTCACGCGCAAGGTGCTGTTGGCATCGGGATAAACAGCGCGGCCCTGGCTGTTCATGTAGGCGATCTTGGCCTTCATGTAGTTGCCGTAGGCTTGCTGCAGCTTGCCGCCCAGTTCTTCCTCGGCCGCTTCTTCCTTCAGGTCGTTGTCGTACAGCGCCACGGCCGCCTTGACGAAGGCGTCGTCGCTGGCCTTGAAGTCCTGCGGCTTCTTGTCCAGCCAGGCGGTGCGGGTGGCCGCGTCGCCCAGCTTGCTGCCGGCGTAGAGCTTGTCGAGCGCCGCCTGCAGGTCGGCGCGGCTCATGCCGTCCTTGATGCCGACGACCGTATCGAAGGCGGCGCTGCGCTGGGCGGCCGGCTGGGCCGCGTACTTGGTCAGGCTGTTCATGACCAGCGCCTTGTCGACCTTTTCGTCGTAATTGCGCAGCAGCGCGGCGACGCTGGACTTGATGCGCGGCACGTCGCGCACCTGGTAGCCGGACTTGCGCTCGACGTCGGGTTTGGCGTTCTCGTTGGCCAGGCGGTACAGCACGCGCGCGGTGTTAAGCAGGCGCGGTTTCGAGGTCGACAGATAGTAGTCGCGCTTGGTTTCGGCGTCGCGCTGGGCGATCAGCTTCTCGACCAGTTCGATGTCGGACGCGTATTCCTTCTTGCGGGCGGCGTCGGCGTTGATCCATGTCTTCAGCGCCTCGTGCTCGGCCGTTTTGCGGGCCAGCATATCGCTGTTGGCGTACGAGTTCAGCATGCCCTGGCGGTTCTTGTAGTAATTGTTGATGCTGGCCACCTGCGACGCGTACTTCAGCGCGGTGTCCTTGTCATCCTTGGTCATGGCGGCGATGGTCGCCAGGTTCTCGGCCGACGTCTTGACGAAGTTCGGATAGCTCCAGTCGAAAGTGAAGGCCACTTCCGACGGCAGGCGGTGGCGGTTGGTGCGGCCGGGGTAGCCCAGCACCATGATGAAATCGCCTTCCTTGACGCCTTCCCTGGCCAGTTTCAGATAGTGCTGCGGCACGTAGGGAACGTTGTCCTTGCTGTAGTCGGCGGCCTTGCCGTCCTTGCTGACGTAGGCGCGGTAAAAGCCATAATCGCCGGTGTGGCGCGGCCACATCCAGTTATCGGTATCGCCGCCGAACTTGCCGACGCCTTCCGGCGGCGCGTGCACCAGGCGCACGTCGCGGATCTCGAGTTGTTTGCTCAGATAAAATTCCAGGCCTCCGTAGAACGACGACACGGTGCAGCGGTGACCCGCGTCTTTTTCGCACTCGGCGGTGATGGCCTTGCTGTTTTTCTCGATCGCATCGCTGCGCTTCTTGCCGCTCAGTTTGGCGACGGCTGGCGTGACGACCTGCTTGGTCACGTCGGTGACGGCCTTGGTCACGAAGATGCGGCTGCCCGGCGCAGCCGGCAATTCCTCGCCGAAGTTCTTGGCCAGGAAACCGTTGGCCAGCAGATTACGTTCCGGCGTCGAATTATGTGCGACGCTGCCGTAGACGCAATGGTGGTTGGTCGCAACGAGGCCTTGTGGCGACACGAACGACGCCGAGCAACCGCCGAGGCTGACGATGGCGCCGGCCGGGAACTCGGTCAGCTTGGTCAGGTTGGCCGGATCCAGCTCGAGGCCGGCGGCTTTCAGTTCCTTCGCCACTTGTGGCAGCTGTTGCGGCATCCACATGCCTTCGTCGGCATGGGCGGCGGTGCTCAGGATGGCGAGCGCGATCAGAGTCTTATGCATTTATATCGTTTCCAAAGTGGTGACGTGGGACAGCGCTGAGAGTATCCGCAGCATTGCCGTATACGTCAACCACATTTTGACGATATCAAAAAGCAACCCCGGGGGTCAGTGCCGACATTCGGACACGAGCTCGTGTCCGAATGTCGGCACTGACCCCCGGGGTGGGGGCTTACGGTTGGGGCCGTGTCTGAATGACAGACTTGACCCCGACTGTTTAGTCGGCTTTGATGGCTTCGATCTGGATCGCCAGTTTGACTTCCGGGGCGAACGCCGGGGTGCCGTAGTTCAGGCCGAAATCGGTGCGCTTGAACTCGGCCGTGGCGTCGGCGCCGCAGACTTCCTTCTTGTAGCGCGGGTGCATGATGCACTTGAACTTGTCGACCTTGAGCATGACCGGCTTGGTCACGCCCAGCATCGTCAGTTCGCCGTCGACGCCGATCAGCTTGTCACCGTCGAACTTGAACGATTTGCTCTTGTAGGTGATGGTCGGGAATTTCTCGACGTTGAACATGTCCGGACCGCGCGCGTGGCTGTCCATCTTGTCGAAACCGAAGTTGATCGAGGCCGGGTCGATGGCGATGTCCAGCGAGCCGGTCTTGGTCTTGGCGTCCAGGGTGACGGTGCCGCTGGTCTTGTTGAACTTGCCGCGCCATACCGACAGGCCCATGTGGTCGGCCTCGAAGCTCGGGAAGGTGTGCGTCGGGTCGATGTTGTAGGTGGCGGCGATGGCGGACGTGGCCGAGGCGGCCAGCAAGGTGGCGACCAGGATCTGTAATTTCATGCGGTGTGTCTCCCTGAGTGGATGGCGAGTGGTTTATTGACCGGACTTATTGGCCGGCTACTACGTGAAACTTGATCGTGACGTCGTCGGCCACCATGCTGGTGTCCTTCCATTCGCCTTCGCCGATGTTGTAGGCCAGGCGTTTGATCGGCAGCGCGCCGTCGAACACTTGCTTGCCGCCCTCGGTCTTGACCGTCAGCGGGAAGGTGATGTCGGTGGCTTTGCCTTTGATGGTCAGCTTGCCGGTGACGGTGAGCTTGCCCGGGCCGGCGCTTTTGATGGCGCTCGAGACGAAGGTCGCTTTCGGGAACTGGGCCGAGTTGAACCACTCCTTCTTGGCCACTTCCTTGTTGTACTCCGGATCGCCCATGTCCAGGCTGGCCGTTTCGACTTCGACCGTGGCCTTGGAGGCGTCCGGCTTGGCGGCGTCGTAATCGATGGCGACCGTGTATTTCTTGAATTTCGATTCGATCGGCACGTTCATTTGCTTGAACGTGGCCGAAACCGAGCTCTTGGCTGGATCGGTTTTCAAGACGGCGGCGCTGGCGGCCAGGGCGACACCCATCAGGGAGACGAGGGCGATTTTCTTCATGGTTTTCATAGTGGCTCCGGTAGGGGTTACGGCAGCATCCGCTTGAGCGTGATGTCGCGGTCGATAAAATGATGCTTGAGTGCGGCCAGAGCGTGGGCGACAACAACACCCGCCATCGTCATGACCAAAACATAATGAACAGTTTTTAAAATTGCCTTAAGTTCAGGGTCCGGTCCGATCAGCGCCGGCAGGGTGACCAGCTTGAGGTAGACCACCGGCACGCCGGCCGCGCTGCCATACAGATAGCCGGAGATCGGCGCGGCGAACATCAGGAAGTACAGCAGGTAGTGCACGCCGTCGGCGACCTTGTGCTGCCATGGCGGGATGCTCACCAGCGGCGCCGGCGGCGTGTTCGCCAACCGCCACAGCAGGCGGAGTGCGGCCAGCGCGAGCACCGTCACGCCCAGCCATTTGTGCCAGGAGAAGTATTTGAGCTTGGTCGGCGTGAAGCCGGGAATCGCGACCATCGTCAGGCCGAGGAAGAAGGCCGCGACGATCATCAGCGCGATCAGCCAGTGCAGCAGCATGGCCGTCTTGGTATAACGTTGCATGGGTAGTGCTCCGGAAAATAGTACGTGTTAGGACTAACTGTTGCGGCTAATATACCAAAGAAACGCGGCGTGTGCTGGCGGGCAATAAAAAAGCCCCCGGGACGTGCGTCGCGGAGGCTAGTGTATGACAGATTGCTTATTTACATCAGATGGCTTTTGCCAGAGCCGGGGCGATGCCGATGTAGTTGGCCGGCGTCATGTCCAGCAGCAGGTCCTTGGCGTCCTGCGGAATGGCCAGGCCGAGGATGAACTCGCGCAGCGCATCCTTGGAGATGCCCTTGCCGCGCGTCAGTTCCTTCAACTGCTCGTACGGGTTCTCGATGCCGTAGCGGCGCATCACCGTTTGCACCGGCTCGGCCAGCACTTCCCAGTTGGCGTCGAGGTCGGCGGCGAGGCGGGCGTGGTTCACTTCCAGCTTGTTGAGGCCGCGCAGGCAGCTGTCGTAGGCCAGCAGGGTGTAGCCGAAGCCGACGCCGATGTTGCGCAGCACGGTCGAGTCGGTCAGGTCGCGCTGCATGCGCGAGACCGGCAGCTTTTCCGACAGGTGCTTGAGTACCGCGTTGGCCAGGCCCAGGTTGCCCTCGGAGTTTTCGAAGTCGATCGGGTTGACCTTGTGCGGCATGGTCGACGAGCCGATTTCGCCGGCCTTGGTCTTCTGCTTGAAGTAGCCGAGCGAGACGTAGCTCCAGATGTCGCGGTTCAAATCCAGCAGGATGGTGTTGACGCGGGCGAAGGCGTCGAACAGTTCGGCCATGTAGTCGTGCGGTTCGATCTGGATGGTGTACGGGTTGAACACCAGGCCCAGACGCTGCTCGATGACGTCCTTGGAGAACGCCGCCCAGTCGAACGATGGATACGCCGACAGGTGGGCGTTGTAGTTGCCGACCGCGCCGTTCATTTTGCCGAGGATCTCGACCTGCTCGATGCGCTTGATGGCGCGCTGCAGGCGGGCGACGACGTTGGCCATCTCCTTGCCCAGGGTGGTCGGGCTGGCGGTCTGGCCGTGGGTGCGCGACAGCATCGGCACGTCGGCGTTGGCGATGGCGATGTCGGTCAGCCTGGCGATGACGTTGCGCAGCGATGGCAGCATGACGCCGTCGCGGGCGGCCTTGAGCATCATGCCGTGCGAGGTGTTGTTGATGTCTTCCGAGGTGCAGGCGAAGTGGATGAACTCCGACGCGGCGACCAGTTCCGGCACGTCCTTGACTTGTTCCTTGAGCCAGTATTCCACGGCCTTGACGTCGTGGTTGGTGACCGCTTCGATCTCCTTGATGCGGGCCGCGTCGCTTTCCTTGAACTCGTTGGCGATCTTGTCCAGCAGCGCGGTGCCGGCGGCCGAAAACGGCTTGATCTCGGCGAAACCGGCCAGCGACAGCGCTTGCAGCCAGGAGATTTCCACTTTGACGCGGTGGTGCATGAAGCCCGATTCGGACAGGATGGGACGCAGCAGGTCGGTTTTGCCGGCGTAGCGGCCGTCCAGCGGCGACAGCGCCGACAACGTGGAGTAAGCAGGTGTGGTCATGATCGAGGAGGGGAAGTTGAAGAAGGCAAAACGTGATTTTACCATTGGCGGAGGGCGACCCCGCCGATGTTATACTGTCCGCTAACCTTCTACTCCGTGCATCCATGAAACTTATCGGTTCCCTCGCCAGTCCTTATGTCCGCAAAGTTCGGGTCGTCCTGGCCGAAAAAAAGCTCGATTGCCAGTTCGAGCTAGAAAACGTGTGGGCGCCCGATACGGCCATCAGCACCCTGAACCCGCTGGGCAAGGTGCCGGCCCTGGTCATGGAGGACGGCAGTGTGATGGTCGATTCGCGCGTGATGGTCGAGTATCTGGATACCCTGACGCCGGTGTGCAAGCTGCTGCCGCCGAACGGCCGCGATCGCGCCGACGTCAAGTGCTGGGAGGCGCTGGCCGACGGCATGCTGGACGCCGCCATCATCGTGCGCCTGGAGCGCACCCAGCGTCCGATCGAGCTGCAAAGCGAGGACTGGATCGCGCGCCAGATGCGCAAGGTGCATCTGGGCCTGGCGGCGCTGTCGGAAAAGCTGGGCGACCAGGCTTACTGCGCAGGCAAGAACTATTCGCTGGCCGACGTGGCGGTCGGCTGCACCCTGGGCTGGCTGTCGTTCCGCTTCCCCGAGATCACATGGCGCGACGACCACGCCAACCTCGCCAAGTTGTTCGACAAGCTGTCGGAGCGCCAGTCGTTCAAAGACACCGTGCCATCCGCCTGAAGTAACCATGCCTAAGACGATGCCGCCCGAGGCGGACAGCGCCTCCGCGCAGCAGCGCCGGTTGCAGATGGCCGATATCGCGCGGCTGGCCGGCGTGTCCACCTCGACCGTGTCGCGCGCGCTGGCCGGCAGCAAATTGGTCAGCGAGGAAACGCGCGTGCGCATCATGGAGCTGGCGCGCTCGCTCAAATACACCATCAACATCGGCGCGCAAAACCTGCGCATGAAGCAGAACCGCACCGTCGGCGTGGTGATCCCGTACGACCCGGCCACGCGCCAGCATTTGTCCGATCCGTTTTTCCTGGGGATGCTGGGCAGCCTGGCCGACGCGCTGACCGAGCAGGGTTTCGACATGCTGGTCTCGCGCGTCAACGCCGAGGAGCTGGACGCGGCGGCCGGGCCGTTCGACACCGGCCGCGTGATCGGCATCGTGTTGATCGGCCAGTGGCGCCATCATGAACAATTGAACCAGCTTGCGGCGCGCCATGTGCCGATCGTGGTGTGGGGCGCCCAGTTGCCGCAGCAGCTGTACTGCACCGTTGGCGGCGACAACGTGACCGGCGGCGAGTTGGCCGTCACCCATTTGCTGGAGGAGGGCCGCAAGCGCATCGCCTTCTTCGGCGATATCAACCTGCCGGAAGTCGGGCAGCGTTACGAAGGCTATTGTGCCGCGCTGCGCAAGGCCGGCATCGAGGTCGATCCGGCCTTGCAGGTGTCGGTGTCGTTCCTGCCCGAGGGTGGACGCGAGGCGGTGCGGGAGCTGCTGGCGCGGCGCGTGCCGTTCGACGCCATCTTCGCCGGCAGCGATTTGCTGGCCATGACCGCCATTAATACGATGCGCGAGCATGGCCTGTTCGTGCCGGGACAGGTGGCCGTCGTCGGCTATGACGATATCGAGTTGTCGACCTATTTCCATCCTCCCTTGAGCACCGTACAGCAGCCGATCCGCGAGGCCGGCCGCGCGCTGGTGGCGTCGCTGCTGGAGCTGGTCGAGGGCCGGCCGTCGCCGTCGCTGCAGTTGCCGACCAAGCTGGTGGTGCGCTCGAGCAGCTGCGCAGTCTGACGACTGTCCGATTTTCGCAACCGATTGCATAAATTTAATGGTGCGATGCACCATTAATCGTGTCATACAACGACTCTACTCGCGTTTTCCACATTATTTCCCTCTAGTGGAATTGCCGCTAGAACATATTGCGGCGCATCTATGCAATCGATTGCATTAAATCCGTGTTCAAGGAATAATGGCGTACCTGCTCAACAAAACAGCAGAGCAAAACGACAATATCTGGAGACCACCATGAAACACCGCACCATCAAACTGGCCGCCATGACGGCCGCCGTCGCCGCCGCCGTCCTGCACATGGGCGTCGCCGCCGCGCAGGAAGCCGCTCCCGCCGCCGCTTCGGCCACCGCCGCACCCGCCGACGGTTTGAACATGGAACGCGTGGTGGTCACCGGCACCACCACCGGTTCGTCGAAGATGAAGACCAGCGTTTCGATCAGCACCATCGAGGGTGACGTCATCAAGAATTCGGCGGCCCTGAGCGCGGCCGAAGTGCTGCGCGCCGTGCCGGGCGTGCGCGCCGAATCGTCGGGCGGCGAGGGCAATGCCAACATCACCGTGCGCGGCGTGCCGGTATCGGCCGGCGGCGCGCGTTATGTGCAGATCCAGGAAGACGGCCTGCCGGTGCTGCAGTCGGGCGACTTCAACTTCATCACGCCGGACAGCTACGTCAAGATCGACGGCACGCTCGACCACCTGGAAGTGGTGCGCGGCGGCTCGGCCTCCACCCTGGCGACCAACGCGCCGGGCGGCATCATCAACTTCATCACCAAGACCGGCGAGGAGAAGGGCGGCCATATAGGCATCAGCCGCGGCCTCGGTTACGACGAGACCCGCTACGATTTCGACTATGGCGCGCCGATCTCGGACAAGACCCGCTTCTTCATCGGCGGCAGCTACCGCACCGGAGAAGGCGTGCGCGATAGCGGCATGAGCACCGCCAGCGGCGGCCAGATCCGCGGCAATCTCACGCATGACCTGGACAATGGTTTCATCCGCCTGTCGTTCAAGCACGTCGACGACAAATCGCCGACCGCGCTGCCGGTGCCGGTGCGCGTGGTGAACCAAAAGATCACCGAGATCCCGGGCATCGATCCGCGCACGGTGAGCTTCTATTCGCCGAACTGGGTGCGCGATGTCACCTTGGGCAAGAACAACACGCCGGTGTCGACCGACGTCAACGACGGCCTGCATGTGAAGAGCGATTCGATCGGCCTGGAAGGCTCGTTCGACCTGGGCGACGGCTGGAACCTCAGTAACAAGTTCCGCGCCTCCGACAACAGCGGCCGCTTCACCGGCGTCTTCGCCGGTAACAATGGCGTGAACGGCAATTACACCTTCGCCACCGGCCCGAATCGCGGCCAGGCCTACAACGGCCTCGCCTTCTCGGCGGTGGTGTTCAACACCTCGATCGACGACGCCGGCAATACGCTCAATGACACCAAGCTGTCGAAGACCTTCAAGCTGGCCGATGGCTCGAAGTTGACCACCACCGCCGGCCTGTATCTGTCGAACCAGAAGCTGGCGTTGACGTGGAACTTCAACGAGTACCTGATGCAGCTGAGCGGCGACAAACCGGCGCTGCTGCAAACGGCCAGCACCACGCCAGGCCTGGTCGGTCCGGCCTTCGGCGGCTGCTGCATGCGCGCGGTCGATATGGAATACAAACTGACGTCGCCTTACCTGAACGTGGGTTACGAGGCCGGTCCGCTGAACCTGGACGCGAGCGTGCGCCAGGACCGCCAGGAAGCCAACGGCAGCGCTAATATCGCCACCGGCGGCCTGCGCTACGATCCGGCCACCGAGCAGATGGTCAACTACAAGATCAACCACACGTCGTATTCGGTGGGCGGTAACTACCGGATCACCAATAACCTGGCGGCGTTCGCGCGTGTCAGCGATGGCGTGGCGTTCAATGCGGACCGTATTCTGTTCGGGACGCCGCTGGATGGTTCGGCGCCGATCAACATCAACACCGTCAAGCAGCTGGAAGGCGGCGTGAAATGGCGCAGCGGCGGTTTGAGCACCTTCGTGACGCTGTTCCAGGCCAAGACCGACGAGAGCAACTACGAGGCGACCACGCAGCGCAGCACCTCCAACAAGTACGACGCCAAGGGCGTGGAGCTGGAAGGCGCGTATTCGATCGGCGACTTCCGCATCAGCGGCGGCGCGACTTATACGCATGCCAAGATCACCGGCACGGCCGCCGCAGATGTGGCCAATATCGGTAATTCGCCACGCCGCCAGGCCAAGTGGATCTATCAGGTCGCGCCGACCTACACCATCGGCGACGCGACGGTCGGCGCCAGCGTGATCGGCACCGGCAAATCGTGGGGCGACGATGCGCACACCATCGAGATGCCGGCGTATGCTGTGGTCAACGCCTTCGTCAACTACCGCGTGACTGAGAAGGCCACCGTGTCGCTGAGCGCCAATAACCTGTTCAACAAGATCGGCTACACCGAAGTCGAAGGCGATGGGCATGCGGCACGCTCGATCACCGGCCGCGCCGCGAAGGTCACCTTGTCGTACGCCTTCTAAGCAGGACCAAGCTTCAATCTGAAACACGTAGGGCGGATTAGCGCAGCGTAATCCGCCAATGCATGCGTCGCCGGCGGCGCATGCATGGTGGATTACGGCGTTCCGCCTAATCCCCCCTACGAAAACCCATCACCAAGCCTTTCGACTATGCCCTCTCAAGTAACCTCGGACCGCCTGCTCGCGGTCCTTCCCGAAGATCTGCGGCCACAGGCGGCTGAACGCCTGACAACGGCCGAACCGGTGCTGCGCCGCCTGCTGGCCGGCCTGTACGGCGACCACGTCGGCTTCGACGCCTGGCTCGGCGATCTGATGGCATCCCTGGGCAAGCTGTACGCCGAACGCGCCCCCGAACTGCGCGCGCTCGACCTCCAGCGCGTCGCGCACCCCGACTGGTTCCTCAACCAGCGCATGCTTGGCTACTGCGCCTACGTACAAAACTTCGGCGGCAATTTGAACGGCGTCGCCGACCGCATCCCCTATCTCGAGGAACTGGGCGTCAGCTACCTGCACCTGCTGCCTTTCCTGCGTCCGCGCGAAGGCGAAAACGACGGCGGCTTCGCCGTCACCAGCTTCGACGAAGTCGATCCGGCGCTGGGCACCAACGCCGACCTGCACGCGCTGACCACGCGCCTGCGCATGGCTGGCATCAGCCTGTGCTCCGACTTCATCCTGAACCACGTCGCCGACGACAACCAATGGGCGCTGGCCGCGAAAGCCGGCGACGCCAGGGCGCGCGCGATGTTCCACGTCTTCCCCGACCGCGACCTGCCGGACCGCCACGAGCGCACCTTGGGCCAGGTGTTCCCACAAGTCGCGCCGGGTAACTTCACCTATGTCGAAGCGATGGGCGGCTGGGTGTGGACCACCTTCTACCCCTATCAGTGGGACATGAACTGGTCCAATCCGGACGTCTTCGCCGAAATGGCGGCGGCCATGCTGCGCCTGGCCAATCGCGGCATCGAAGTGTTCCGCCTCGATTCCACAGCCTTCCTGTGGAAGCGCGAAGGCACCAACAGCATGAACCAACCGGAGGCGCACCAGATCCTGCAAGCGCTGCGCGCCATCGTCGATATCGTCGCACCGGGCGTTCTGCTGAAGGCCGAGGCCATCGTGCCGACACGCGAGCTGCCGGCCTATCTGGGCAGCGCCACCGCGCCGGAATGCCATATCGCCTATCACAGCAGCCTGATGGCGGCCGGCTGGGTGGCGCTGGCGGAGCAAAACACCGGCGTGCTGCGCGAGGTGATCCGCAATACGCCGGCCTTGCCGTCGGCCGCCACCTGGCTCAGTTATGTGCGCTGCCACGACGACATCGGGTGGAACGTGCTGCGCGCGGAAGCCGAAGCAGGTTCCACCGCCGGCAGCGCGGCGCGGCTAGCCGGCGCCGCGCGCTTCTTCAGCGGCGTCGAAGGCAGTTATGCCAGCGGCGCCGCCTTCCAGAGCACCGATCCGAACGCTGCCCACGGCAGCAACGGCATGGCCGCGTCGCTGACCGGTTTGCAGACCGCGAGCAACGAGGGGGAACGTTCGCTGGCACTGCGCCGCATGCAGTTGCTGCATGGCCTGGCGCTGAGCTTTGGCGCGCTGCCGGTGCTGTACATGGGCGACGAGCTGGCGATGGAAAACGACTATAGTTATCTGGACCGTCCGCAGCATGCGATGGACAGCCGCTGGTTGCAGCGCCCCGTGTTCGACGAGCAGCGCTGGAAGCACCGCTACGATAAAAGCAGCGCGCCGGGCCTGATGTTCCAGGGCTTGGCCAATCTGATACGCGTGCGCCGCAAGCAGGATGCACTGGCCGCCAACGCGCCGCGTACCCTGCTGGGAGAAGCGCCGGAAGGCGTGCTGGCGCTGGCGCGCGGCGACAGCTTCCTGACGTTGATGAACTTTACCGGCCAGCCGCAGGACTACACCTTGCGAGGCGCCTGGAGCGACTGCGCGGCGCCGGGCCCTGTCGAAGGAACGATCACCCTGGCGCCTTACGCGATGCACTGGCTGGCACGCGAATAATATAAAATCGCCCGAGAGGGCGTGGAGACATGCATGAATGCAGCTATAACCCCAAGAACGATCGCCGTATTCGGCGAAGCGCTGGTAGACGATTTCATCACCGAGCAGGTTGTCGGCGGTGCGCCGTTCAACGTGGCGCGCAATCTGGCGGCGTTCGGCGTCGCCACGCTGATGGTCACGCGCATCGGCGGCGACAAGAACGGCGCCTTGATGCGCGCGGAATTCGAGCGTTTCGGCATGAGCCAGGCCGGCTTGCAGATCGATTCCAAAGAGGCCACCGGCCGCGTGGTGGTCGAGCGCAACGAGCAAGGCCACCGCTTCATCATCCTGCCAGACCAGGCGTACGACTATGTGGAGACGTCTCCCGCGCTGGCGGCGCTGGCCGAGGCCAAGCCAGGCGTCATCTACTTCGGCACGATGGCGCAGCGCCACGAGTGTTCGCGCAAGACGGTGCGCGAGATGCTGCGCCATTCGGACGCCACGCGCTATCTGGACCTGAACGTGCGGGACGGGCAGGTGACGGAACGCTGCGCCTTCGAGTCTTTGCACCTGGCCGACATCGTCAAGGTCAACGAGGAAGAGCTCAAGGATTTATTCAGCTGGTACACGCACACCAAGCCGGGAACGAAGGCGATCGACAGCCCCGAGATGGTGGAGGCCTGTCAGGCGCTGATGCGGATCTTCTCGCTCAAGGGGCTGATCGTCACGCTCGGTGAGCGCGGCGCCCTGCACTTCGGCGCCGACGGCGCCGTCACCGCCAACCAGGAGTGCCACGCGCCGGCGCGCATCGTCGACACGGTCGGCGCGGGCGACGCCTTCTCGGCCGTGTTCCTGTTCGGCCAGTCGCGGGGCTGGTCGCTGGCGCTCACACTGGCGCGCGCCAACGCCTTCGCCGGCGCCATTTGCGGCATTTCCGGCGCGGTGCCGGCCGATATCGCCTTCTATCAGCCGTGGATCGCCTGCTGGCGCAGTGGCGGCGTGCTGCCGTCGAAAGCCGGGGCGGTGGTATGAGCGGCACCGGCATGAAACCGCATCTGTCGTGGTGGCAGATCGTCAATATGAACATTGGCTTCTTCGGCATCCAGTTCAGCTTTGGCCTGCAGCAAAGCAGCATGAGCCCCATCTACAAGTACCTGGGCGCCGACGAGGCGAGCCTGCCGTATCTGTGGCTGGCCGGCCCGATGACCGGGCTGCTGGTGCAGCCGCTGATCGGCGCCATGAGCGACCGCACCGTCACGCGCTGGGGGCGGCGCACGCCGTACTTCCTGATCGGCGCAATCCTGTGCAGCCTTGGCCTGCTGGCGATGCCGTTCAGCCCCACCTTGTGGATGGCGGCCAGCCTGCTGTGGATACTGGACGCGGCCAACAACGTGACGATGGAGCCGTACCGCGCCTTCGTCAGCGACAAGCTGGCGCCGAAGCAGCATTCGCTGGGATTCCTGACGCAGAGCGCCTTCACCGGTCTGGGGCAAACGCTGGCCTACCTGACGCCGTCGTTGCTGGTCTGGCTGGGCATGAACAAGGACGCCGTCAACAGCAGCCATATTCCTCATATCGTCATCGTGGCCTTTTTGATCGGCGCGGTGTTCTCGATCAGCTCCGTGCTATGGACCTTGAAGACGACGCCCGAGCATCCGCTGACCGCGCAGGAGTTGGCGGAGATCCGTTCGCGGCCGGCCGGCTGGCGTCATACCTTGGGCGACATCGTCAGCGCCGTGCGCGAGATGCCGGCGACGATGAAGCAGCTGGCGTGGGTCAAGCTGTTCCAGTGGTATGCGATGTTCTGCTACTGGCAGTACATCATGCTGTCGCTGTCGACCACCTTGTACGGCACCACCGACCCCGCGTCGCAGGGCTTCCGCGACGCCGGTTTGCTGACCGGGCAGGTGGGGGCCTTCTATAACTTCATCGCGTTCATCGGCGCGCTGGCGCTGGTACCGTTCACGCGCAAGTATGGTCCGAAGCTGACGCACAGCGTGTGCCTGATGCTGGCCGGTTTCGCGATGCTGAGTATTCCGATGATCCACTCGCCGGCGCTGCTGTTCGTGCCGATGGTCGGCATCGGCCTGGCGTGGGCGTCCATCATGGGCAATCCGTATGTGATGCTGGCCGGTTGCATTCCGCCGGAGCGCACCGGGGTTTATATGGGCATCTTCAATATGTTCATCGTGATCCCGATGATCATCCAGATCTTCACGCTGCCTTTGTACTACCGCAGCCTGCTGGGCGGGAATCCGGAGAACGTGATCCGGCTTGCCGGTGGCCTGATGTTGTGCGGCGCGGTGGCCGTGCTGTTCGTGAAATTAAAAAAGCCGCAGGCGGAGGGCCTGCGGCTTAAGGATAACGAGGCGACCGGCGCCGCGTGACGCCACCGATCGTCAAGCAGGCATTTACTCTTCGATGATCTGGCTTTGCAGGTAGTTCTGGATGCCGATCTTGCCGATCAGGTCCAGCTGCGTTTCAAGCCAGTCGATGTGCTCTTCGGTGTCTTCCAAAATCATCAGCAGCAGGTCGCGCGAGACGTAGTCGCCGGCCTTTTCGGCGGTGGCGATGCCTTCCTTGACGGTCAGCTGGGCGCCTTTTTCCAGCGCCAGGTCGCAGCCGATCATTTCTTCGGTGTGCTCGCCGATCATGATCTTGTGCATCGCTTGCAGGTTCGGCAGGCCGTCGAGCATCAGGATGCGGTCGATCAGCTTGTCGGCGTGCTTCATCTCGCCGATCGATTCTTCGTATTCTTTCTTCGCGATCTTTTCCAGGCCCCAGTGCTTGTACATGCGCGCGTGGAGGAAGTACTGGTTGATGGCGGTGAGTTCGTTGGTCAGCTGTGCGTTCAACAAACGGATGACTTCTGGATCGCCCTTCATGGCTTGCTTTCTAAAATGGTGTCGAATACCCGCATTCTGCCACGAACGGGCTGGCGAGGCGTAGCGGCACGGCCGTAAATCGTGCCCGGCGGCGTAAAACTGTATCAATATCCCCGGAGTGAGATTGTTGGTGTTAATGAAAACAATTAACATTCGCACCATCACGTGGCGCCAGTGTGAGGCAACCCACCGAGTGCTGGCGCCGCCAGAGCTAACATGGGTGCTCTATTTATTCGTACTTACCAGGAGCGCGCCATGGATTCGATCAATGCCAACCAGCCGGAACAAAACCATCAAGATCTGATCGGCGAAGACGCCGTCAAGAAGATCAAGGACTTCGTCGATAGCACGCCCGGCTGCTTTTTCTGCACCAACGATGGCGACGGCGGTCCGGGCGATGCGCGGCCGATGATGGCGCAGCAGGTCGACGACCTGGGTAACATCTGGTTCATCAGTGCCAGCGACAGTTTGAAGAACCAGGAGCTGGCGGCAGATCCGTCGGCGACCTTGTACTTCCAGGGTTCGGCACACTCGGAGTTCCTGCACATCGAGGGCGTGGCCACCGTGCTGCGCGACCGCGCGAAGCTCAAGGAGCTGTGGAGCTTTACCATGAAGACCTGGTTCACGGAGGGCGAGGACGATCCGCGCATCACGCTGATCAAGTTTGCGCCGACTTACGGTTATTATTGGGACACCAAGCATGGCCGCGCGGTGGCTGGCGTGAAGATGCTGATTGGCGCCGTGATCGGCAAGACGCTGGACGATTCGATCGAGGGTCGTCTGGATCTGTGATGATGTAAATGACATGCGCCGCAGGAGCGGCGCATGGTTCAACCCAGCTGGAAGTTGATCGGCACCAGCGCGTACACCGGTATGGCCTTGCCATCTTCGATATACGGTTTGTACAGCGCGCGCAGCACGGCCTGGCGGCCGGCTTCATCGAGCTTCTCGGAACCCGACGATTTTTGGATCGTCACTTGCTCCGCCTGGCCTTTCTCTCCAATCAGCACGCGCAGCATCACGATGCCGCTCTCGCCCATGCGGCGGGCCATGCTCGGGTACACCGGCTGCGGCGCGCGGATATATTCCACCCCTGTGATGGTTTTCGGCGCCGACGGCGCTGCCGGCGCTGGCGTCGGCGGTGCGACAGGTCCGGCCACGGCAGGCGTCGACGGCTGGTTGGTGCGCGGTGTCGGCGGCGCGACGGTGATCGTCGGCTCGACCTGCGGCGTGGCCAGTTGCGGCATCGGCGGGATATAGGTCGGCGTCAGCTTCACGACCGGCACCGTCTTCGGCTCCGGCGG
The DNA here is from genome assembly GCA_024123955.1 of Oxalobacteraceae bacterium OTU3CINTB1. NCBI lineage: Bacteria > Pseudomonadati > Pseudomonadota > Betaproteobacteria > Burkholderiales > Oxalobacteraceae > Oxalobacteraceae bacterium OTU3CINTB1. Next base: position 6,726,778 of record CP099652.1, on the reverse strand, counting down.
AGCCGCCTTGAGCGGCTCGGGCGAGGCGACGAAGGTCACCGTGACCACCTTCGGCATGACGGCGACGGCGATCTTGCTCATCATCCCCGAATTGATCGCATAAAACATCAACGCATGACCCACGACGATCGCCGCCAGCGGCGCGAACCTGCGTCCGCGCGCTTTCATTTGGCGCAGTCCAGCGTCGTTCACGGACAGCGAGGGCGCCGTCCGGCTATAAGTCATGGTGTTCATAATTAGTTGGTGAAGACGGGACGCTTCAGCACGGTTTCTTTGATCTCTGCGGTGGCCTGGATCGTTGCCAGATGCTCGTTGAGGATTTGTTCGGCGCAATCGAAGCATTGGCCGCAGCAGGTCGACACGCCCAGGTCGCGGCGCAGTTCTTCGATCGAGGCCACGCCCAGCTCGACGGCTTGACGGATTTCACGATCAGATATGTTGTTGCAGACACATACAATCATTACGCACCTTCTGGCTAGCTGCTAAAAATGGGTTGGTTCAACCCGAACAAGAGCAATAAAGACATGATTGCAGGTAACTTAATGCGAATCATTATCATTAATCGTATACTGCCTCAACTTGGCGGCCGATGCAAGCGTAAATAGTAGTAATTCGCATTACCGTTTATAATGCTAGTATCTTATTTCCGGCGAGAACGCGCTCTTGCGAACCGCCGGGCGCGTCGCCGTCCACCGGCGCCGCATCCTGACCGGACTTAGCTCATGACGCCTGCTGTTCCCCTGATCACCCTGGACGCGCTGACGACCGGCGCCGCCGCCACCGTGGTGCACGTGTCGCCCGGCGACGCCGCCGACGACGGCGCCGGCCTGGCGCGGCGCCTGATGGAACTGGGCTTCGTCCCCGGCGAGAAGGTCCGCCTGCTCAAGCGCGGCATGCCCGGCGGCGAGCCGCTGGCCATCAAGGTCGGCAACTCCACTTTTGCGTTGCGCCGCTTCGAAGCCGCGCTCATTTCGATTCAACCGGACCAATAAACAATGGGTGCTGTAGAAAACGCGGTGCCGCAGGCGCCCACGACTTCCCCGTCCCGGACGCCCATCGTGGCCCTGCTGGGCAATCCGAATTGCGGCAAGACCGCCTTGTTCAACCGTCTGACCGGCTCGCGCCAGAAGGTCGCCAACTACGCCGGCGTGACCATCGAGCGCAAGGAAGGCTCGTTCAGCTCCCCCAACGGCCACGGCTTCCGCGTGCTCGACCTGCCGGGTGCCTATAGTTTGTCGGCCCACACGCCGGACGAGGAAATCACGCGCGACGTCGTCGCCGGCCTGCGCGCCGGCGAGGCCGCGCCGGACGTCGTGGTCTGCGTGGTCAACGCCACCAACCTGCGCCTGAACCTGCGCCTGGTGCTGGAGATCAAACGACTCGGCCTGCCGATGGTGCTGGCGCTGAACATGGTCGACGTGGCCAAGAAGCGCGGCATCGAGATCGACGCCGACCTGCTGGCCGATGAATTGGGCATGCCGGTGGTGGAGACGGTGGCGGTGCAGGCCGGCGGCGAGAAGTCGCTGGTGCGCGCGCTAGAACTGATGCTGCCGCTGCCGGCGGCGAAACCGCAGCCGCTGTCGGCGATCGACGCCGTCTCGGTCGAGGACACGCAGCGCGAGGTGCGCCGCATCCTGGCCGCCGTCAGCAACGACGTCCACGACACCGGCAACCTGACCGAAAAAATCGACAACGTGGTGATGCACCCGGTGGTCGGCCCGATCATCCTGGCGCTGCTGATGTTCCTGGTGTTCCAGGCCGTGTTCACGTGGGCGGCGGTGCCGATGGAGATGATCTCCGGTGGCGTCGAAAGCCTGGGCAAGGTGCTGGGCGCCTACTTGCCCGACGGCATGCTGCGCAGCCTTCTGGTGGAAGGCATCATGGGCGGCGTCGGCAGCGTGCTGGTGTTCCTGCCGCAGATTCTGATCCTGTTCTTCTTCATCCTGATGCTGGAGGACTGCGGCTACCTGCCGCGCGCGGCCTTCCTGCTGGACCGCCTGATGGGCGGCGTGGGTTTGTCGGGCCGCGCCTTCATCCCGCTGCTGTCCAGTTTTGCGTGCGCGATCCCGGGCGTGATGGCCGCGCGCACCATTCAGAATAAGCGCGACCGCCTGGTGACGATCATGATCGCGCCGCTGATGACGTGTTCCGCGCGCCTGCCGGTCTACGCGCTGGTGATCGCCGCCTTCATTCCTGAGCGCGAAGTGGGCGGCTTCATGAGCCTTCAGGGGCTGGTGCTGTTCATCCTGTACTTCGCCGGCATCATCTCGGCGATGGCGGTGGCCTACTTCATGAAGCGCGCCATGGGCTCGACGCACAAGCAGCCGCTGATGCTGGAGCTGCCGGCCTATCACTGGCCGCACATGCGCAACCTGGCCCTGGGCCTGTGGGAGCGCGCGCGCATCTTCCTGACGCGCGTCGGTACCGTGATTCTGACGCTGATGATTCTGGTCTGGTTCCTCAGCACCTTCCCGGGCGCGCCGGAAGGCGCCACGCATCCGCCTATCTATTACAGCGTCGCCGGCATGATCGGCCGCGCTTTGGAATTCGTGTTCGCGCCGATCGGCTTCAACTGGCAGATCTGCATCGCGCTGGTGCCGGGCATGGCCGCGCGTGAAGTGGCCGTTGGCGCGCTGGGCACCGTGTACGCGTTGTCGCAGAGCGGCGACGACCTGGCGCAGTCGCTGACGCCGATCATCGCCGCGTCGTGGGCGCTGCCGACGGCGTTGTCGCTGCTGGCGTGGTATGTGTTCGCGCCGCAGTGCTTGTCGACGTTGAGCGTGGTGCGCCGCGAAACCAACAGCATCCGCTATCCCTTGCTGATGGCGGGTTATATGTTCGCGCTGGCGTACGTGGCGTCGTTCCTGACGTACCGTATCTCGATGGCGCTGATAGGTTGACAGGAGGCTGATATGTGGCAGCAGATTATCGTTGGATTGATTGTCGCGGCGGCGGTGCTGCACGCTTGCACCAAGTACCTGCCGGCGGCGTGGCGCCAGCAGATTGTGTATTTCCTGACGCGGCGCGGGTTCGACCAGAACAAGATGGCCAAGCTGTTCAAGACGCAGGCCAACTGCGGCGATGGTTGCGGCAGCTGCGGGTCGTGCGAGACGTCGGCGCCGGCGGCATCATCCACTTCATCGTCCCCGGATTCCTCGACGCCGCACAAGCGCGTCATCAAGCTGCACGTCCAGCGCTGACAGGCTGCATGGGGAGGGTTGGGGCACACGGAATCCTGTGGTAAACCCTCTCTTTCGTCTTCTCTTTTCTTCTATTTTTCTCGCCTTTTTTCTCTTTTTGGATTCCGCCATAAAAAGCGAAGAAAAGAGAAGAAAATAGAGAAAAGCAGAAGTAAAAAGAGAGCGTTTGCCACAGTGCGCGCATAACCCGGGCGCTAGTTGATGTTCACCTGTGACTGCGCAAGGTCGCCAGCTACCTCTCTCATTAGTCTTTTCCCAATCGTTTGATTTTTCAACCTTTGGGACTAAGATTAGCCATGGCGATCACGTTTGATCCCAACAAAGATGCACTCAATCTCCGTAAGCACGGCATTTCGCTGGCTGCTGCCGCTGCGTTCGAATGGGAGACGGCCGTGATCTGGACTGACCAGCGCTTTCACTACAACGAACTACGCGAATGCGGCCTGGGTCTAATCGGCAAGAACTTGTATTTTATTGTATTCGTTCAGCAAGGCAATAATGAGCGCATTATCAGTTTGCGCAAGGCGAACAAAGCGGAGGTAAGACGTTATGCGACATATCGAACGTGAAATTATTCCACCAACAGATGAGGAAGACGCGGCAATCACCGCTGCAGCGCTTTCCGACCCCGATGCATTGCCCCTGACGGAGGAACAACTTGCGCAGCTGCGGCCGTGGCGCTTGCGCCTGCTGCCCCCGCCGGGCTCCCCGAAAGTGTCATTAAGGATAGATTACGACGCTGACCTGATCGAAGTCTTCAAACGTACCGGCGACGGTTGGGAAGCCGGCATGAACGCCGTATTGCGCGAGTGGGCGATGCGACGCGGCTATCTACCGTTCCCTGACTAGCGTCACAAGCGTCGGCTAGCGCAGCAGATTGACCTTCGCCAGATCGATCAGCTCACCCGCGCGGCCATCGAGCACCGCCTTGATCATGAACAGGCCGAATTTGTGCGCCTCGTCCAAAGTCGCGTGCGGCGGCATGATCAACTCCTGGCGCGCGCTCACCACATCGACCAGCACCGGCCCGTCGTGGGCCAGCGCCTCGCGCAGCGCGCCCTCCAGCGCCTGCGGGTCTTCCACCCGCATGCCCTTGATGCCCATCGCCTCGGCCATGGCGGCGAAATTCGGATTCTTCAAATCGCAACCGGTGTCGAGGAAGCCGTTCGCCTTCATCTCCAGCTCGACGAAACCCAGGGTGCCGTTGTTGAGCACGATGATCTTCACCGGTAGATCCAGCTGCAGCAGCGTGAGGAACTCGCCCATCATCATCGCGAAGCCGCCGTCGCCCGACAGCGAAATCACCTGCCGGTCCGGATGCGACGCCTGCGCGCCGATCGCGTGCAGCATGGCGTTGGCCATCGAGCCATGGTTGAACGAGCCTACCAGTCGCCGCTTGCCATTGACCTTGAGGTAGCGCGCCGCCCAGGCGATCGGCGTGCCGACGTCGCAGGTGAAGATGGCGTCGTCGTCCGCCAGTTCGCTGACCAGGCGCGTAATGGCCTGCGGATGGATGGCGCGGGTGCCGGCGTCGATGACGGCTAAACTATCGAGGTCTTTGCGCGCCTCGGCGTAATCGGCACGTGCGTTTGCCAGGAAGCCGCCATCGGATTTCTCCGCCAGCTTGGGCAGCAAGGCGCCCAGCGTCTCCTTCACGCCGCCCAGCACGCCCAGCGCCAGCGGGCAGCGGTTCCCCAAGGCCTCTGGACGCACATCGATCTGCGCGATTTTGGCCTGCTCGGGGAAGAACTGGCGATACGGGAAGTCGGCGCCCAGCACCAGCAAGGTGTCGCAACCCTTCATCGCCTTGTAGCCGGACGCGAAGCCCACCAAACCTGTCATGCCGACGTCGTACGGGTTGTCGTACTCGATGTGTTCCTTGCCGCGCAGGGTGTGCACGATGGGTGCCTGCAGCGTACGCGCCAACTCCATGACTTCGGCGTGCGCGCCGGCGCAACCGGCGCCGCAGAACAGCGCGACACGTTCCGCGCCGTTGAGCAGCGCCGCCAGTTCATCGATATCGCGCGGGTTCGGCATGAGCGCCGGAGGATTCGGCAGTAGCCACGCCGGCGCCGCCGCGTGTAAAGGCTGCAGCGCGACATCGCCCGGAATGACCACGACGGCGACCCCACGCCGCGCCACCGCGATGCGCATGGCGCGATGCAGGATTTGCGGCAGCAGCGCCGGATTCGACACCAGCTCGACGTAGTGGCTGCAATCCTTGAACAGGCTTTCGGGATGCGTGGCCTGGAAGTAGTCGATACCGATCTCGGTGCTCGGAATGTGGGCGGCGATCGCCAGCACCGGCACGCCGCTGCGCTGGCAGTCGAACAGGCCGTTGATCAGGTGCAGATTGCCCGGGCCGCAGCTGCCGGCGCACACCGCCAGTTCGCCCGTCAAGTGGGCCTCGGCGCCGGCGGCGAAGGCGGCGCCTTCCTCGTGGCGCATGTGCACCCATTCGATGGCCTGTTCGCGCCGCAGCGCGTCGGTGAAGCCGTTCAACGAATCCCCGACCACGCCGAACACGCGCTTGACGCCAGCCCGTGCCAAGGTGTGTGCCATGTAGTCCGCAGCGGTAGCGCTCATATTCCGACCTCCCGGATAAATGTTAAAAAATTATCTGAGAGCCGAGTGTAGTGGAGTGCCGCGCGCCTTCCCATCTCCTATTGTGGAGGGGCGCCTAGCACAGCGGATTGAACGATTCCGCCTGCGCCATCGGCCAATATAACCCGAACACCGGCGGCAGGCGCGCCAGCTGGCTCGGGTCGAGCAACTGTCCGGCTTCCAGATACGGCAGCAACTGCGACACCAGCTTGACCTGGTTGGGCGAGATGCGCCGCACCAGGTGGCGCGGCTTGAGCTGCGACGGGTGCGTCAGGCCGGCGGCGGCGATCAGCTGCGCCAGTGCGGCCATGGTGTTCTGATGGAAGTGTGTCACGCGCAGCATCTTGTCGGGCACCACCAGCGCGCGTTGCCGGTTCGGGTCTTGCGTGGCGACGCCGGTCGGGCATTTGTCGGTGTGGCAGCTTTGCGACTGGATGCACCCGAGCGCAAACATGAAGCCGCGCGCCGAGTTGCACCAGTCAGCGCCCATGGCGATGATGCGGGCGACGTCGAACGCGGTGATGATCTTGCCCGACGCGCCGATCTTGATCTTGTCGCGCAAATTGGCGCCAACCAGCGTGTTATGCACCAGCAGCAGCGCCTCCTGCAGCGGCGTGCCGACATGGTCGGTGAATTCGAGCGGCGCGGCGCCGGTGTCGCCCTCGCCGCCGTCGACGACGATGAAGTCCGGCGTGATGCCGGTCGCCAGCATCGCCTTGACGATGCCGAAGAATTCCCAAGGGTGGCCGATGGCGAGCTTGAAGCCGGTCGGCTTGCCGCCCGACAGATTGCGCAGCTTATCAATAAACGCCAGCATTTCGAGCGGGGTGCCAAACGCGGAGTGGCTCGACGGCGAGACGCAATCCACGCCGAGGGCGACGCCGCGCGTGGTGGCGATTTCGATCGTCACCTTGGCGCCCGGCAGCACGCCGCCGTGGCCCGGCTTGGCCCCCTGCGACAGCTTCAACTCGATCATCTTCACTTGCGGCGAGGTGGCGTTGGCGACGAAGTTCGCCTCGGAGAAGCGGCCGTCGGCGTCGCGGCAGCCGAAGTAGCCGGAGCCGATCTCCCATACCAGGTCGCCGCCGTTCTGGCGGTGGTAGGGGCTGATGCTGCCTTCGCCGGTGTCGTGCATGAAGCCGCCGGCCTTGGCGCCGCCGTTGAGCGCCAGGATGGCGTTGGCCGACAGCGCGCCAAAGCTCATCGCCGAGATGTTGAACACGCTGGCCGAATACGGTTGCGCGCGCGGGCAGTCCGGGTGGTTGCCGATCTCGATGCGGAAGTCGTGGCCCTGTTCCTGCGCCGGCACGATGGCGTGGTTGATCCATTCGTAGCCGGGCGCGTAGACGTCGAGCTGGGTGCCGAACGGGCGCTTGTCGGTGTCCATCTTGGCGCGCTGGTACACGATGCTGCGCTGGTTGCGCGAGAACGGCGCGGCCACCGTGTCGTCCTCCAGCAGGTATTGGCGGATCTCGGGTCGGATCGCTTCGAAGAAGAAGCGGAAGTGCGCCAGGATCGGGTAGTTGCGGCGCAGCGCGCGCTTGGTTTGCAGCAGGTCGGTGACGCCGACGACGGTGAGCGCGGCGGCGGTCAGCGGGATCCACCACGGCGCGCCCAGCGCCAGCGACGCGAGCAGGGTGACGACGGCGGCGACGAAGGCGATATAGCGCGGGGAAAACAGATTCATGGACGGTCCGGATGGCGGCGGCTGGAGCGATCAGTGTACTGCTGTTTCTTTCAGGAATCCATTACCCATCGGTCAGCGACGCGCGGCGGCCAGTAATGCTAAGCTAGCACGGTCGCGGCGCACGGCCGTTCTTTTTCGGGAAACCACCATGATCGTTGTCCACCACCTCAACAATTCGCGCTCGCAGCGCGTGCTCTGGCTGCTCGAGGAACTGGGGCTGGAGTACGAGATCGTGCGCTACCAGCGCGATCCGCAGACGATGCTGGCGCCGCCCGAGCTGCGGGCGGTGCACCCGCTGGGCAAGTCGCCGGTGATCACCGACAACGGCGTGGTCGTGGCCGAGTCGGGCGCGATCGTCGAGTACCTGGTCGAGACCTATGGCAACGGGCGCCTGGCGCCGCCGGCCGGCACCGCCGAGCGCCGCCGCTGGACCTATTTCCTGCACTTCGCCGAAGGCTCGGCGATGGCGCCGCTGCTGATGAAGCTGGTGTTCGACCGGGTCGAGACCAGTCCGGCGCCGTTCTTCGTCAAGCCGATCGCCAAGGCCATCGCGCGCAAGGTCAAGGGCAGCTATATCCTGCCGCAGATCGAGGCCCAGCTGACATACCTGGAAAACGAGCTGGCCGCCGCGCCATGGTTCGCCGGCGCCGAGTTCAGCGCGGCCGATATCCAGATGAGTTTTCCATTGGAGGCTGCCGCCGCCCGTGGCGGGCTTGACGCCAACCGTCCCAAACTGACCGATTTCCTCAAGCGCATCCACGCCCGCCCGGCCTTCCAGCGCGCCATCGAGCGCGGCGGGCCGTATGAGTTGTTGAAGTAAGGTCAAGCCACGTCGGGTAAAATGGCGGCTTGATCAAGCCCGGATGAATTTGAACATGGGTCGACTCCTTGCCATCGACGGCCTCAATATCGTGCGCCGCGTCTACGAAGCCAGCCCCGAACCCGATAGCGCCGAAAAGGCCGACATCGCGCTGCGCCACGCGCTGTCGTCGTTCCGCACGCTGCTGCACGACCACGAACCGACCCACGTGCTGCCGGCTTTCGACTTCGGCGGGCGCACCTGGCGCCACGATTTATACGCCGGCTACCGCGAGGGCCGCGCGCCGATGCCGTCGCCGCTGCGCGAGGCGCTGCCGGCGTTCTACGACAAGCTCGCCGGCTTCGGCATGCACGTGGTCTCGCTGCCCGAGGTCGAGGCCGACGACGTCATCGGCACCGTGGTGCTGCGCTGGCTGGCCGACGGCCGCGGCGAGGCCACCATCGCCACCACCGACAAGGACCTGCACGGCCTGATCGCCCACGGCGCGCGCGTGTGGGACCATTTCAAGAGCGAATGGCACGACCACGCCTGGGTCGAGCAGAAGTGGGGCGTGCCGGCCGACCAATTGCCGGACCTGCTGGCGCTGATGGGCGACGTCACCGACTCGATTCCCGGCGTGTCCAAGGTGGGCGTCAAGACGGCGGCCCGACTGTTGCGTACTTACGGCAATCTGGACGCCATCATGGCCGGGGCCGGCATTCTGAAGGACACGCTGGGCGAAACTCTACGAAAAGAGCGCGAAATGCTGTATCTTTCGAGACAATTGGTGCAATTGAAAACAGATGTGCGGGTCGGCGTGACCTGGAATATGCTGGCCTGGGACCGGCAATAACCGGTGGCGCGCGCACTCAATAATACAAGGTTTGCAAGATGTTAAAAGCGGTCATTATCGATTCCAGCGCGGTCGCGCGCGGCCTGCTCAACACGGTGCTGCTCGACGGCGGCTACGACGTGGTGGGCCAGAGCCACACCTGCGCCGCCGGCCTGGCACTCCTGATCAAGTTCAACCCGCACATCGTCTGCATCGCCCGCGAGCAGATGGAAAGCGGCGAGGACGTGGTGCAGGAGATCAAGGCCAAGTGGCCCAAGACCCTGATCTTCATGGTCTCGAGCGAATTCGACGCCGCCACTATCCAGGCCGCGCACGCGATGGGCGTGAGTGGCTTCATCGTCAAGCCGTTCAAGGCCGACACGGTGCTCAACACGATCCGCAACGTCGTCATCGCGATGGTCAAGCGCCAGCGCGCGGCGATGGCCGAGAAGGACGCCCCACCCGAAGCCGGCGACGAAGCCTGATAACGGGGTCAAGTCTGTCATTCGGACACGAGGCCGGCCGTAGCAAACCGATACGGCTGAAGCCGTGTCCGAATGTCAGACTTGACCCCCGGCGAAGGTCGAGCTGTCGATGATGCCCCCGCCCAGGCACACGTCGCCGTCGTACAGCACGGCCGACTGGCCCGGCGTGACCGCCCATTGGGCATCCATGAATTTCAACGCGAAGTCCGAGTCGCCCTCGGGCGCGATCTCGCACGCCACGTCGGCCTGGCGGTAGCGCGTCTTGGCGGCCATCGCGCGTGGCGACGGCGCTTCGCCGGCGATCCAGCTGGCCTGGTCGGCGCGCAGGTCCGACGACAGCAGCCACGGATGCTCGTGGCCCTGCACGATGTACAAGGTGTTGTTGGCCACGTCCTTGCGCGCCACGTACCAGGCGTCGCTGCTGCCGTCCGGGTTCTTGTACGCCTTCATGCCGCCCACGCCGATGCCCTTGCGCTGGCCCAGCGTGTAGAACGACAGGCCGACATGCTCGCCGACGGTCTTGCCGTCGTCGGTCTTCATCGGGCCTGGTTTGTACGACAGGTAGCGGTTTAAAAATTCGCGGAACGGGCGCTCGCCGATGAAGCAGATGCCGGTCGAATCCTTCTTGGCGGCGTTGGGCAGCTTGAGTTTCTCGGCGATCTGGCGTACTTCGGTCTTCGGGATTTCGCCCAGCGGGAACAGGGTCTTCGACAACTGCGCCTGGTTCAGGCGGTGCAGGAAGTAGCTCTGGTCCTTGGTGTGGTCGACGGCTTTGAGCAGCTCGAACTTGTCGCCGTTCTGGCGCACGCGCGCGTAGTGGCCGGTGGCGATCAAGTCCGCGCCCAGGTGCATCGCGTGGTCGAGGAAAGCCTTGAATTTGATCTCGGCGTTGCACAGCACATCCGGATTCGGCGTGCGGCCGGCCTGGTATTCACGCAGGAAGTCGGCGAACACGCGGTCCTTGTATTCGCTGGCGAAGTTGACCGCCTCGATGTCGACGCCGATGACGTCGGCCACGCTGGCCGCGTCGATCCAGTCCTGGCGCGTCGAGCAGTATTCGGAGTCGTCGTCGTCTTCCCAGTTCTTCATGAACAGGCCGACCACGTCGTAGCCCTGCTCCTTGAGCATCCAGGCCGCGACCGAGGAATCGACCCCACCCGACATGCCGATCACGACTTTTTTCTTGCTCATTACTTTTCCAGCCTTCTATCCATTAGCGGTGCTCACCGCCTCCTTGAACACGGAGGCGTGTGTTTGTATCAGTTCCAGCGGGGCGCGGCGCCCGGCCAGGTATTCGTCGACGCATTGCAGCACCGTGGGGCTGCGGTGACGGTCGGCGCAGGCGGCCAGCTCGTCGCGCGTGAGCCACATCGTGCGCAGGATGCCCTCGTCGAGCGGGCGGTCGTGCTGCGCGCCGGGCGTGCCGCAGAACGTGAAGCGCAAATACGTCACCTCCTCGCCGGTGCGGTTGGAGGTGTAGCGCGACATGTACATGCCCACCAGCGCCGTCGGCGTGAAGTCGTAGGCCGTCTCTTCGAGCGTCTCGCGGATCACGGCCTGCTCGAGCGACTCGTACGGGTCGAGGTGGCCGGCCGGCTGGTTGATGCGGATGCCGTCGCTGGTCTCTTCTTCGATCAGCAGGAATTTGCCATCTTTTTCGACGATGGCGGCAACAGTAACAGAGGGTTTCCAGATACGCGGCATGAGTCATCCTTGAAAGAGCCGACATTTTAGCCTGTTCCGGACGTTTGGTTTGAAACCCCGAGCGCTAAAAGATGAGTTCGTGTTGAACAAAAACAAGGTTTGGTCGGATAAACCGTGATTGACTGGGTGGTTTGCGCCATAACCAGCATTTTCGACGGCATTTCATGATAAATAGTGATAAATGATGTGATAAAAGCGTCATGTATTGATTAATACACATTCCGTATGATGGGTTCCCCGGGCGGCCGCTGGCCCGCGTTTCCGTGTTAGATTCTAGTCAGTTTGTTAATCATTGGAGGCACCATGAGAATAAGCGTACCGGCCGAGACAAGGCCGGGGGAGACCCGGGTCGCGGCCACACCCGAAACAGTCAAGAAGCTGGCAGCCAAACACGAAGTGCTGGTGCAATCGGGCGCCGGGCTGGCCGCCTCGGTCACCGACGAGGCCTATGTGGCGGCCGGCGCCCGCATCGTCGGCGCGGCCGAGGCGTACGGCGCCGACGTGGTGCTCAAGGTGCGCGCCCCCAATGCGGAAGAACGCGCACAGATCAAATCCGGCACCGTGGTGATCGGCATGCTCAATCCCTTCGACGCCGACAACAACGCGGCCATGGCCACGGCCGGCCTTCAAGCCTTCGCGCTCGAGGCGGTGCCGCGCATCACACGCGCGCAGTCGATGGACGTGCTGTCCTCGCAGGCCAACATCGCCGGCTACAAGGCGGTGCTGGTGGCGGCCAACACCTACCAGCGCTTCATGCCGATGCTGATGACGGCGGCGGGCACCGTCAAGGCGGCGCGGGTGCTGATCATGGGCGTGGGCGTGGCCGGGCTGCAGGCCATCGCCACGGCCAAGCGCCTTGGCGCCGTGATCGAGGCGTCCGACGTACGCCCGCCGGTCAAGGAGCAAGTCGAATCGCTGGGCGCGAAGTTCATCGACGTGCCCTTCATCACCGACGAGGAAAAAGAGATCGCGCAGGGCGTGGGCGGCTACGCGCGGCCGATGCCGGCCGACTGGATGCGCCGCCAGGCGGAGCTGGTGCACGAACGTGCCAAGCTGGCCGACATCATCATCACCACCGCGCTGATCCCGGGGCGACCGGCGCCGGTGCTGATCTCCGAGGAGACGGTCAAGGCGATGAAGCCCGGTTCCGTGATCGTCGACCTGGCCGTGTCGCAGGGCGGCAATTGCCCGCTGTCGGAGCTGAATAAAACGGTGGTCAAGCATGGTGTGCACATCGTCGGCGAGCCCGATCTGGCGACTTTGGTGGCGGCCGACGCCTCGGCCCTGTATGCGCGCAACGTGCTCGATTTCCTCAAGCTGATCATCGACAAGGAAGACAAACTGGTGATCGACCGCGAGGACGAAATCATCAAGGCGACCTTGCTGTGCGCCGGCGGCGAACTGTTAAGAAAATAAAAGGAGACATCATGGAAGTGAGCCACACCCTCATCAATCTCATCATCTTCGTGCTGGCGATCTACGTCGGCTACCACGTGGTCTGGACCGTCACGCCGGCGCTGCACACGCCGCTGATGGCGGTGACCAACGCCGTTTCGGCGATCATCATCGTCGGCGCGATGCTGGCCGCCTCGCTCACCGAGGGCGTGATCGGGCAGGTTGCCGGCACCGTGGCCGTGGCGCTGGCCGCCGTCAATGTGTTCGGCGGCTTTCTGGTCACGCAGCGCATGCTGGAGATGTTCCGCAAGAAGGAGCCGAAGGCCAAACCTGCTGCCGGTAAGCTGGAGAATAAGCCGGGGGATCACGCATGAACTTCATCTCCATGAATCTGGTGACGATGATGTACCTCATCGCATCGGTGTGTTTTATCCAGGCGCTCAAAGGGCTGTCGTCGCCGGGCACCGCGCGCACCGGTAACGCCTTCGGCATGTCCGGCATGGCGATCGCCGTGGTGACGACGATCGCGCTGATCCTCAAGCTGCGCGCGGAGGCGGTGGCCGCCGGCACGGGCGGCGGCATGGGCCTGGCGCTGGTGCTCGTTGGCGTGGTGGTCGGCGGCGGCATCGGCGCGCTGCTGGCCAAGAAAGTCGAGATGACCAAGATGCCGGAGCTGGTGGCGGCGATGCACTCGCTGATCGGCCTCGCGGCGGTGTGCATCGCGGTGGCGGCGGTATCGGAGCCGCACGCCTTCGGTATCGCGGCGGTGGGCACGCCGCTGCCGTTCGGGAACCGCATCGAACTGTTCATCGGCACCTTCGTCGGCGCCATCACGTTCTCCGGATCGGTGATCGCCTTCGGCAAGCTGTCGGGCAAATACAAGTTCCGCCTGTTCCAGGGCGCGCCGGTCAGCTTCGCCGGCCAGCACATGTTGAATCTCATTCTGGCCATCGTCATGGTCGGCCTCGGGCTGGTGTTCTGCTTCGCCGGCGGTGTCGAACCGGCGTGGACGCCGTTCCTGGTCATGACCGCGATCGCCTTCGTGCTGGGCGTGTTGATCATCATTCCGATCGGCGGCGCCGACATGCCGGTGGTGGTGTCGATGCTGAACTCCTACTCCGGCTGGGCGGCGGCAGGAATCGGCTTCTCGCTCAATAACGCGATGCTGATCATCGCCGGCTCGCTGGTGGGTTCGTCCGGCGCCATCCTGTCGTACATCATGTGCAAGGCGATGAACCGTTCGTTCTTCAACGTGATTTTGGGCGGCTTCGGCGGCGCGCCGGCGGAGGCGGGCGGCGAAGGGGCCAAGGAGCAGCGTCCGGTCAAATCGGGATCGGCGGACGACGCCTCGTTCATCATGGCCAACGCGGAAAGCGTGATCATCGTACCGGGCTACGGCCTGGCGGTGGCGCGCGCGCAGCACTCGCTCAAGGAGCTGGTCGAGAAGCTGACGCACAAGGGCGTGAGCGTGAAGTACGCGATCCATCCGGTGGCCGGGCGCATGCCGGGGCACATGAACGTGCTGCTGGCCGAGGCCGAGGTGCCGTACGACCAGGTGTTCGAGATGGAGGACATCAACGGCGAATTCGGCCAGACCGACGTGGTGCTGATTCTGGGCGCGAACGACGTGGTCAACCCGGCCGCCAAGGATCCCAAGTCGCCGATCGCCGGCATGCCGATCCTGGAGGCGTACAAGGCCAAGAGCATCATCGTCAACAAGCGCTCGATGGCTTCGGGCTATGCGGGCCTGGATAATGAGCTGTTCTACCAGGCCAATACGATGATGGTGTTCGGCGATGCCAAGAAGGTCATCGAGGACATGGTCAAGGCCGTCGAGTAGCGGCTTCAATTCATATTTTGTGAATGGTTAATTGCTGTTTGGCCGATTGATGGTTGGGTTGGTGAATCTTATGATGGCTTCACTAACCCACCACAAGGAGCCTCAAAATGAACCGCTTACAAAACAAAGTCGCAATCGTCACTGGCGCATCGTCCGGCATCGGCCGCGCCACCGCCAAACTGTTCGCCGCCGAAGGCGCCAAGGTTGTCGTCGCGGCGCGCCGCGAGGGCGAACTGGCCACCTTGGTCGAGGAAATCAAGGCCGATGGCGGACAAGCCATCGCGCTGGCCGGCGACGTGACCTCGGAATCGTTCAACGCACAACTGGTCGCCGCCGCCGTCGAGGCGTATGGCCGGCTCGATATCGCCTACAACAACGCCGGCACCCTGGGTGAAATGGGCGAGACCACCGGCGTGTCGGAGCAGGGCTGGAACGACACGCTGGCCGCCAACCTGACCAGCGCCTTCCTCGGCGCCAAGCACCAGATTCCCGAGATGATCAAACATGGCGGCGGTTCGGTGATTTTCACCTCGACGTTTGTCGGCTACAGCTTCGCGTTTCCAGGTGTGGCGGCGTATGCGGCCAGCAAGGCGGGTTTGATTGGTTTGACGCAGGCGCTGGCGGCGGAATATGGTCCGAAAGGCGTGCGGGTGAATTCGGTGCTGCCCGGCGCGGTCGACACGCAGATGTACCGCGACATGAACGACACGCCGGAGGCGACGTCCTTCATCACCAACCTGCACGCGCTGAAACGCGTCGCGCAGCCGGAGGAGTTGGCGCGCTCGGTGTTGTACCTGGCGTCGGATGACTCGTCGTTCGTCACCGGCACCGCGTCGCTGATCGACGGCGGCGCGTCGATCACCCGTACTTGATGAGTACTCTAGTGACACGTAGGGCGGATTAGGCGGAACGCCGTAATCCGCCAATGCGTGAGCCGTCGAAACGCAGGCATTGGCGGATTACGCTGCGCTAATCCGCCCTACGTGACGCCTGATTACGCATGCTGTCGTGATCTCTCAGCGGCGGCCGTACATCATCAGCTCGGCCAGCACGCCGCGCGCCGGGCCGGCCATGTCGATGGCGGCCAGCGACATTCCCAGTAGCGCCTGCGCCGGCGAGTCGTTGGCGAAGACCCTCGCCATCGTGTCGGTCAGGCGCACCGTCGTGGTCCGGTCCTGCCGGCGAAGCTCGGTGAACTGCGCCAGCATCGCCGGCGTGGCGCCTTGCGCCAGCAGGCGCGCCAGCACGGTGACGTCGCGCAGGCCCAGATTCAATCCCTGTCCCGCCACCGGATGCAAGGTCTGCGCGGCGTTGCCGATGGCGACCGTGCGGGCCGTCGCGCGCGGATCGGCATTCAACCCAAGCGGGAAGGCCAGCCGCGGCGACGCGTGCGTGAAGCGGCCAACGCGCTCGCCGAACGCCTCGCCCAGCGCGGCAAGAAAAGCATTATCGTCCAGCGCCTGCAACGTCGCGGCCAGCTCGGGACGCACGCACCACACCAGCGAATACTCGTCACCTTGCGGCAGCAGTGCCAGCGGGCCTTGCTCGGTGAACCGTTCGAAGGCGCGGTGCTCGAACGGCCGGCTGCTGCGCACCTGCGCGATGATCGCAGTCTGCCGGTAGTCGCGCCGCTGCGAGCGGTTTTCCTGGTCGTTGAACAAACCGCCTTCCGCCTGCACGACGATGGACGCCTTTAACGACTTCGCTTCCCCGGTCGCGGTGTCGATGATGGTCAGCGCCACCGAATCGGCCAGCTCGTCGAGCGCTTCTACGCGGGCGGGGCGCAAGGTCGCGATGCCCGCGTGTTCGCAGACGGCGCCCAACGCCGTCACCAGATCGCCGTAGCGGGTGACATAGCCGAGCGCCGGTAGTTTGTGTTCGTCGCGGTCGATCAGGCTGCGGCCGAATTGTCCGCGGCGCGAGACGTGGATCTGGTGGATCGCCGTCGCCGGCACCGGCCAGGCGCCGATTTCCTCGAGTATCTGGCGGCTGCCGTAGGACAGCGCGATCGAACGTGGGTCCTTGCTGGCCTGCGCCAGCGACTTGGCGTCGACCAGCGCGATGCGCGCGGCGGGCACGCCGCGTTTGGCCAGCAGCGCGGCCAGCGCCATCCCGGCCGGTCCGGCGCCGCAGATGGCGACGTCGCTATCGTTTTGAATATCCATCATCGCTGCCGCATGACTTCTTCAATCTCGGCCACCGTCTTCGGCGCGGCAGCGCTCAGGATGGTGTGGCCATCGGCGCTGACCAGCACATCGTCCTCGATGCGGATGCCGGTGTTCCAATATTCCTCGGGCACGCCGGCGGCCGGCCGCACGTAGATGCCCGGTTCCACCGTCAGCACCATGCCGGGTTGCAGCGCCCGCGAAGGTTTGCCGGCCGCGTTCACGTCGCGATACAGGCCGACATCATGCACGTCCATGCCCAGCCAGTGGCCGGTGCCGTGCATGTAGAACTGCATATAGTGTTTGTTGGCGATGACGTCGTCCACGCCGCCGTGGAGATCCTTCTTCAGCAGTCCCAGGTCGAGCATGCCCTCGGATAGCACCCGCAGCGCCGCGTCGTGGGCACCGGAATACGGCAGTCCTGGCGCGATGGCCTTGAGCGCGGCCGATTGCGCCGCCAGCACCAGTTCATACAAGCGCTTTTGCGGCGCCGAGTAACGGCCGTTGACCGGATAGGTGCGGGTGATGTCGGAGGCGTAGCCATCGAGCTCGCAGCCGGCGTCGATCAGCACCAGATCGCCGTCCTTTGTTTGCGCGTTGTTGGCGCTGTAGTGCAGCACGCAGGCGTTGGCGCCTGCCGCGACGATCGAGTTGTAGGCCGGCGCCTGGGCGCCGTTGCGGCGGAATTCGTACAGCAGCTCCGCCTCGATCTCGTACTCGAACATGCCGGGGCGCGAGGCGCGCATCGCCCGCGCGTGCGCAGCGCTGGAGATGGTGGCCGCGCGCAGCATGGTGACCTGCTCGCCGTCGTCCTTCAACAGGCGCATCTCGTCGAGCAGCGGCAGCAGGTCGACCGCGCTGGCCGGCGGCGTGACGCCGGTGCGCGCCATGCGCCGCACGTTGCCCAGCCAAAGCTTGATCTGCGCGTCGAGCGAAGGATTGCTGGCCAGGGCGCAGTACAGCGCCGGCGCGTCCGCCAGCAGCTTGGTGATTTCGCCGTCGAGGTCTTCGATCGGATAGGCCGCGTCGAAGCCGAAGGCCGCGCGGGCGCCGTCCGGGCCGTGGCGGAAGCCTTCCCAGATCTCGCGCTCGACGTTCTTCTGGCGGCAAAACAGGATGGAGCGCGCCGGCGCGTCGTCGCCGCGCGCAGCCACCAGCACCACCACGCTTTCCGGCTCGGCAAAGCCGGTCAGGTAATAGAAATAGCTGTCGTGCCGGTACGGGTAGTCGCTGTCGCTGTTGCGCGCCACTTCCGGCGCCGTGCCCAGCACGGCCACCGCGCCGGACGGCATCGCCGCCAGCACCCGGGCGCGGCGCGCAGCGCAGGTTGCCACCCCGGTTGCCACTGCGGCCGACATCAGCGCGCGCCCTTAGCGCCGGGCGCCATCGACGCCAGCGGCGCGTTCAGCCGTTCCAGCTGCTCGACGGTGCCGAGGTTATGCCACTCGCCCTCGTACACCTCGCCGCCAACCTGCTTTTTGTCGATGAACGAGCGGATCAGCGGTCCGAGCTTGGCGTGCTCGCCCGGCGCGATGCCGTCGAACATGTCCGGCCGGTAGACGCCGATATTACCGAAGGTCCACTTCGGCGCGCCATCGGCGGCGTCATTGGTCAGCGAATACATCGTCAGGCCGAAGTCGCCCTCCGGATGGAAGTCCGGATTGGGCACCAGGTACAGCCAGCAGACGTCGCGCTGGTCGGCGGGGTAGGGCTTGCCCCACATGTCCTCGTCCTTGAGCACATCCTTGACCTGTTCGAAGTCGAAGTAGGGGCAGTAGATGTCGCCCGATACGGCCACGAACGGTTCCTCGCCCAGCAGGTGGCGCGCGGTGGCGACGCCGCCGGCCGTTTCCAGCGCGGTCGTCTCGCGCGAGTAGAGCAACTTCGCGCCGTACTTGCCGCCGTCGCCCAGCTCGCGCTCGATCGCCTCGCCCAGGTGGGCGGTGTTGATGACGATCTCGGTGATGCCGGCGCGCACCAGGTTGAGAATGTGCCAGACGATCAGCGGCCGGCCGCGCACCTTGAGCAGCGGCTTGGGGCAGCTGTCGGTCAGCGGGCGCATGCGCTCGCCGCGCCCGGCCGCGAAAATCATCGCTTTCATAGGCGCCCCGTCATCAGAACGTGTAGCCGACTTGCGGTTGCTTGTCCTCGAGCGTGTCGAGCAGGCGCACCAGCGGCTTGAGGTCCTTGTAGCGGTTGGCGGTCTTGCGCACGTAGTCCATCACGGTCGGCAGGTCGCCCAGGTACTGCTCCTTGCCGTCGCGGTGGTACAGGCGGCAGAACAGGCCCAGGATCTTCAGGTGGCGCTGCAGGCCCATGTACTCGAAATCCTTGTAGAAGGCGTCGATGTCCTTGTTGACCGGCAGGCCGGCCGACTTGGCGTGCTGCCAGTAGCGGATCGCCCAGTCCAGCACCAGCTCCTCGTCCCATTGCACGTAGGCGTCGCGCAGCAGCGAGGCCAGGTCGTAGGTGACCGGGCCGTACAGCGCGTCCTGGAAGTCGAGCACGCCCGGGTTGCCGGCGTCCATCCACATCAGGTTGCGAGAGTGGAAGTCGCGGTGCACGAACACCTGCTGCTGCGCCGTGACGTTGGCCAAAATCGCCTCGAACACGCCCTGTAGCTCGGCGCTTTGCTTGTCGGTCAAGGTCGCGCCCAGGTGCTTGCCGATGTACCACTCGGGGAACAGGTTCATTTCGCGCAGCAGGAAGGCGCGGTCGTATTCGGGCAGCACGTCGGGCGCGCTGGTGGCCTGGAAGCGCACCAGCGACTCGAGCGCCTCGGCGTACATGGTCGAGGCGTTGTCGTGGTCGAGCACCTGCAGGTAGGTCGTCACGCCCAGGTCGGACATCAGCATGAAGCCGCGCTCGTAGTCGGTGGCGACGATGCGCGGCACCGTGACGCCGGCGTGCGTGAGCATTTCGTCAACCTTGACGAAGGCCAGCACGTTTTCGCGCTCCGGCGGCGCGTCCATGACGATCAGGGTGGCGCCGAGCGCGGCGCGGTGCGCGGGCAGCACGTCGACGCGGAAGTAGCGGCGGAAGCTGGCGTCGGCCGAGGCCGGACGCGCCGTTGCCACATCGACCACGTCCAGGGTGGACAGCCAGGCGGTCAGTTGCGCCAGGCGGGGATCGGCCGGCGGCGTTGCTCCAGATGTATCTGAAGTTAAATTCTGTAATAAAGACATTAAGCGAACCGTGGAAACCGGCGTAAGGTGAAGATTCCCATATAATAAGGGATTCAAATCAAAAAATCGCCTGTCATGGTGTTATCCCTCTTCTTTTCATGAGCTGCATGCGCTGGCTACTGGCCCCCCCCACTTCGCACCGCTGGGCGTACGCCCTGACCGCCATCGTCACCGTCTCGGCGGTGCCGTCGTACGCCTATGCCCAGGCCGTCGCGCCCAAGCCGCGCGTGCCGCGGGTGGAAGACCCGAACGCCGTCACCACCGTCAAGGCCGAGGACATCAGCGGGCGTCCCGAGCGCGAGGTGGTGCTCGAACGTAACGCCGAAGTCGTCAAGGACCAGACCAAGGTGCAGTCCGACTACGCCTGCTTCCGCCAGGTCGAGAACGAGGTCGAGGCCAAGGGCGCCGTCAAGATCTGGCGCTGGGGCGACTACTACACCGGCACCGAGCTCAAGCTCAATATGGACAGCGGCAAGGGCTACATGCTGGAGCCGACCTACCGGATGGCGGCCAACAATGCCCAGGGCAGCGCCGAGCGCATCAACTTCATCAACGAGGACGAGGCGCAGGTCGTCAACGGCACCTACAGCACCTGCGAGGGCGCCAATCCGGACTGGTACCTGCGTTCGAGCACGCTCAACCTGGACTCCGGGCGCGACGTCGGCACCGCCAGCCACACGGTGGTGTATTTCAAGGACGTGCCGATCCTGGGCACGCCGGCGCTGTCGTTCTCGCTGTCGGGCGCGCGCCGCTCCGGCTGGCTCTCGCCGACGCCTGGCGTCGGCTCGCGCACCGGCCCCGAGCTGGTGGTGCCGTATTACTTCAACATCGCCCCCAACCGCGACCTGACCTTGTTCCCCAAGGTCATCACGCGGCGCGGCTTCCAGCTCGGCGCGCACGCGCGCTACCTGGGCGAGACCGAAGGCGGCCTGTACCAGGGCGACACCTACCTCGAGTACATGCCGCACGATAAAAAATTCGTGCCGGAGACGCCGGGCGGCTCGACCGACCGCTGGACCGTGCGCTCGAGCCACAAGCAGGACATCACCGAGGACTGGGCGTTCTCGTGGAATCTGCGCGCGGCGTCGGACAACAACTATCCGAACGATTTCTCCAAGACCGTCTCGAGCTCGACCGAGCGCCAGCTGCTGCGCGAGCTGCGCACCGATTACCACGGCGACATCTGGACCCTGACCGCGCGCGTGCAAAAATACCAGGTGCTGCAGGACCCGGCTTCGGTGACCGACTCGTCGCTGTTCGTCACGCGCCCGTACGACCGGCTGCCGGCGATCAACTTCCACGCCGCCCAGTACGACGTGGCCGGCTTCGACTGGGCCTTCGACAGCGAGCTCACGCGCTTTAGCCACCCGACCATGATCAACGGCACCCGCCTGGTGGGCATTCCGCAACTGAGCTATCCGATCGTCGGCCCGAGCTACTTCATCACGCCCAAGGTGATGGTCAATATGGCCACGTATTCGCTCGACAGCTTCGGCGCGCAATCGTCGCGCAACCTGTCGCGCGTGGTGCCGACCGTCTCGCTCGACTCGGGCCTGGTGTTCGAGCGCGACGTCAAATTCCAGAACAAGGAAATGACGCAAACGCTCGAGCCGCGGCTGTTTTACGTCAAGACGCCGTACCGCGACCAGAGCCAGTTCCCGACCTTCGACACCGACGCGGCCACGTTCAACTTCAGCCAGATCTTCAGCGAGAACCGCTTCGTCGGCTCTGACCGCGTCGGCGACGCCAACCAGCTCACCGCCGCGCTGGTGTCGCGCTTCCTCGACGCCTCCGGCGCCGAGCAGCTGCGCCTGGCGTTCGGCCAGCGCTTCTACTTCGAGGACCAGCGCGTGCAGCTGGCCTCGACCACACCGGTGAGCGAGGCCCGCTCCGACATCCTGCTCGCCGCCAACGGCCGCATTTCCGAACATTGGGGCTTCGACAGCGCGCTGCAGTACAATCCGAGCCAGAGCCGGGTGGTGTCGCAAAGCTACACGGCGCAATGGATCCCGGCGCCGAAAAAAGTGCTCAACGTCGGCTACCGCTACCTGCGCGACAGCTTCAAGAACATCGAGATCTCCAGCCAGTGGCCTATTTTCCAGCGCTGGTACGGTGTCGGCCGGGTCAGCTACTCGATGCAGGCGAGCAAAATCCTCGAGAGCCTGATCGGTCTCGAATACAAGGCCGACTGCTGGGTGTTCCGCATGGGCGCGCAGCGCTTCGTGACCACCTCGACCACGGCATCGACGCCGATCTTCTTCCAGCTCGAACTCAACGGCCTGTCGCACCTGGGCGTGGGCAGCCCGATCGAGGCGATGAAAAACAGTATTCCGGGGTATCAGCGTTTGAACGAGGGCTACGGCCGCTAAAGCAAGGCATCCGGGCGCGCGCCGCCGTCCCCTGGCCGGGGCGCGCGCCTTTTGATTTTTTTTACACCTGACTCATGAGCGTTCTACCATGCGTAATGCCAGTATGTACCAAATGAAGCTACTCGCCGTCCTGTTGTGCACCACCGCCCTGGGCGGTTGCAGCCTGTTCTCGAAAAAACCGGCGCCGGCGCCGGCCGCCCCCGCCGTCACCACCCCGGCCGCGTCCGCCACCGGCGGCGCGGCGGCCAAGACCGATGGCAAGGCTGAAGCCAAGGCCGACGGCAAGGGCTTCATTCCGCCCGGCTCGTCGAGCAACGCCGCCATCGACTCCATCGTCGTCGTCGTCAACGACGACGTGATCACCCAGCGCGAGCTGGCCAACCGCATCAAGACCGTCACCGCCCGCATGCAGGCGCAAAAGGTGCAGATGCCGGCCGCCGCCGACCTGCAACGCCAGCTGCTCGAGCGCATGATCGTCGAGCGCGCCCAGCTGCAGATGGCCAAGGAGATGGGCGTGCGCGTCGACGACACCCAGCTCGACCGCGCGATCGGCCGCATCGCCGAGTCGCAAAAGATCAGCGTGCAGGACATGCGCAACCAGATGGAAAAGGACGGCACGCCGTTCGCCGCCTTCCGCGAAGAAATCCGCGAAGAAATCATCATGCAGCGCCTGCGCGAGCACGAGGTCGACGCCAAGATCCAGATTTCCGACGCCGAGGTCGACAGCTTCCTCGCCGCCGAGAAGGCCGCCGCCGCCGAGCAGTTCGAGATCAATATTTCGCAAATCATGGTGCGCATCCCGGACAACGCCACCGCCGAGGTGATCGCCCAGCGCCGCGCGCGCGCCGAGGAAGTGATGCGCCAGCTGCGCACCGGCGCCGACTTCGCCAAGATGGCCGCCACCTATTCGGACTCCAGCGACGCGCTGGAGGGCGGCGTGGTCGGCTGGCGCCTGCCGGAGCGGCTGCCGCCGGTGTTCGCCGAGGCGCTGGTCAAACTCAAACCGGGTCAGGTCACGCCGATCATCAAAAGCACCGGCGCCTTCCACATCCTGAAGGCGGTGGACCGCCGCAGCGTGGCCGAGGCGCAGGCCGCCCAGTCGGTGCAGCAGACCCACGCGCGCCACATCCTGATCAAGGTCACGCCGACGATGAGCGCGGCCGACGCCAAGCGCAAGCTGGCCGAACTGAAGGAACGCCTGGACAACAACGCCGCCAAGTTCGAGGACCTGGCGCGCCTGGTGTCGAACGACGGCTCGGCCGCCAAGGGCGGCGATTTGGGCTGGCTGTACCCGGGCGATACGATGCCCGAGTTCGAGGCCGCGATGAACAACCTGAAAATCGGCGAAGTGTCGCAGCCGGTCGAGACCAGCTTCGGCGTGCACCTGATCGAGGTGATGGAGCGCAAGAGCGACGACGTCTCCAAGGAGCGCGAGCGCAACAACGCGCGCCAGGCCATCCGCGAACGCAAGATGGAAGAGGCAACCGACAGCTGGCAGCGTGAAGTGCGCGACCGCGCCTACGTCGAGTTCCGCACCGAAGAGGGCGCCGCCGCCGCGGCGGCCGCGAAACAGTAACCACGCCGCGACAGGGGAGCACATGAGCGCCACTTTATCCACCGGGCGCGCAGATGCGGCCCCCATGGTTCCCGCCCGTCGCCGGGGGCGGCCTGTGCTGGCCGTCACCGTCGGCGAGCCGGCCGGCATCGGCCCGGAAATCTCGATCCGCGCCGCCTGGGCGCGGCGGCACGAAGTCAATTGCGTGCTGCTGGGCGACGCCGCCTTCCTCTCCATGATCGCCGCCGACATCGACCCTGTCATCCGGCTGTCGGCGCTGTCGTTGCAGGCGGTGCGCAACGGCGGCCTGCCGCACTTCGGCCCCGAACGCATCAGCGTGATCGACGTGCCGCTCGACGCCCACGTCGTGCCGGGCAAACTCGACAAGAACAACGGCCGCGCCGTGCTGGCCACCCTGGACGCCGCCATCGAAGGCGTGCGCGCCGGCTGGTTCGAGGCGGTCGTCACCGCGCCCCTGCAAAAAAGCACCATCAACGACGCCGGCGTCAAATTCTCCGGCCACACCGAATACTTCGCCGACCAGACCGGCACCGCGCAAGTGGTGATGATGCTGGCCGGCCAGCCGCCCGCTCCCGCCGGCGGCACCATGCCGGCGCCGCTGCGGGTGGCGCTGGCCACCACCCACCTGGCGCTCAAGGAAGTCGCCGCCGCCCTCACGCAAGAAGGCCTGGCGCGCATCCTCGACATCCTCGACCACGACCTCAAGACCAAATTCGGCATCGCCGCCCCGCGCATCCTGCTGTGCGGCCTGAACCCGCACGCGGGCGAGGGCGGCTACCTGGGGCGCGAGGACATCGACGTCATCGCGCCGGCCATCGCGGCGGCGCAGGCGCGCGGCATCGACGCCCGCGGCCCGTACCCGGCCGACACCCTGTTCCAGCACAAATACCTGAAGGACGCCGACTGCGTGCTGGCCATGTACCACGACCAGGGCCTGCCGGTGCTCAAGTACGCCACGTTCGGACAGGGCGTCAACATCACGCTCGGCCTGCCGCTGATCCGCACCTCGGTCGACCACGGCACGGCGCTCGACCTGGCCGCGCAAGGCCTCGGCCTGGCCGACTGCGGCAGCATGGAGGCGGCCATCGCCACCGCGCTGGCGATGGCCGACGCCGTTGCCGGCCTTTGAACACTCACTGATTAGAAGAACAACCATGAAACACGTAGCCCGCAAACGCTTTGGCCAGAATTTCCTGCACGACAAATACGTCCTGTCGAGCATCACCGAGGCGATCGCGCCGGCGCCGGACGACGCCATGGTCGAGATCGGCCCCGGCCTGGGCGCGATGACCGAGCAGCTGATGCGCACGCTCAAGATGATGCACGTGGTCGAACTCGACCGCGATCTGGTCGCCCGCCTGGAAAAGACTTACAACCCGGCCAAGCTGACCATCCACGCCGGCGACGCGCTCAAGTTCGACTACAGCACCATCCCGGTGCCGGCGGGGGAGAAGTTGCGCATTGTCGGCAACCTGCCGTACAACATTTCCAGCCCGTTGCTGTTCCACCTGGCCACGTTCGCGCCGCTGGTCAAGGACCAGCACTTCATGCTGCAAAAAGAGGTGGTCGAGCGCATGGTGGCCGAGCCGGGCAGCAAGACCTACGGCCGCCTGTCGGTGATGTTGCAATGGCGCTATGACATGTCATTGTTGTTCGTGGTGCCGCCGGAAGCGTTCGATCCGCCGCCGAAGGTCGAATCGGCGATCGTGCGCATGATCCCGGTGGCCGAACAGCTGCCGTGCGACGGCCCGACCCTGGAGGCGGTGGTGCTGAAGGCGTTTTCGCAGCGCCGCAAGGTGATCCGCAACTGCCTGGCCGGCATGTTTACCGAAGCGCAGATCGTCGAAGCGGGCATCGACCCGACCCACCGTCCGGAAATGGTCGGCTTGGCCCAGTACGTCGCCCTCGCCAACCTCCTCAAATAATCCATCCTCCGGGGTCAAGTCTGACATTCGGACACGACCTCGTCCTTGAAGTCGGCAGTACGGTAAAGCCCGTGTCTGAATGTCAGACTTGACCCCCGCTGGTTTAAAAATTACAGGCAAAAAAAAGCCCGCTGGTTAAAGCGGGCTAAATCCAATTCCTTTGCAAGAAGTGGAGGAGACAAGTACAGTATGGTGCGTCGCGGTATATCACGCCACTTTATTTTTCACATATCAAACATCAGGTCTGTGAATATCTCAAGTCTCCCGCTCCCGCTTTTATTTAGGCTTGCACTCAACCAGCAGATTGGTGACGGCCGCTTCGCCCATAACGCCGACGCCGTTTTTCACCGTGCAGGTGATGTCGGCCGAGCTCAGGGTGGTGTCCGGGTGGATGGTCACGCCATAAGACTGGCCGTCCGCCACGGCGACCGGGAAGGCGAAATCGCCGGTTCCGCTGCCGTCGGTCGGGCTGGTCAGGGTCACCTGGCCGCCGGCCGAGCCGTTCAGCAGGGTTACGGTGCGCGGTACGGCGGCCGTGGTGCCAACGGCCGGGACCGGGACCAGGCCCTTGAACTGGCCGCCCAGCGAATACGCCCTGCGCACGCACGAAATCGCCACAGAAATCGCCACCGTCTGGCCGGCCGAACCGGTGTTGATGGTATCAAACTGGCAGGCCATGTGTTCCGGCTGCTGGGTGAACGATACGGCGTAGCTGGTGCCGTAGCCGATCTGGCGCGGGAACGCGAAAGTGGTGGCGCCTGCCGGGATGGAAATGGTTTCGCCGCCGTTGCTCAGTTGCAGGCCGGGCGTGGCCAGGCCGTTGATCGTGCCCTGCACCGTGTATTGTGCCTTGCCGCCGCAGCCGGCCAGCAGGGCCGCCGCGCTCAGCGCCACGATGGCGCCCAGATACGATAATTTCATGTGATTCTCCAAAGATTGAGCCAGCGTGTTTATTTTGCGACGCAGTTGACGACCAGCCGGTCGTCATCGCCGGCCGGCATGACGCCGGCGCCTGGCACGGAGCCGGTGACGGGCGCGATGACCGAGCAGGTGCGGTTGGACGGCTGCGCCAGCACGGTCACGCCATAAGGCGAACCCTCGCCGACCGTGTTGGCGAAGGAAAACCGTACTTCGGCGCCGGCTGCCGCAGGCGCGGGCGCTGCGATGTACACGGTGTCCGGGCCATTGGCCAGGGTCACGCCATCGTTGGTACTGGCCACGCCGTCGTCGGCCAGGCCCTGCACTTTGCCCTTCAGCACCCATGGATTGGTGGTGCAGCTGACCACCGTCCGATACGAGGTGAAGGAGTTGGCCTTGTTGGTGTTATCGGTCAGTTTGCACGTCGCGCCGCTTGGCGGAGTGTCGATTTGAATGTCGAACGATTCGTCGACCGCGATCAGGCGGGTGAACTGGAACGAGGTGGCGTTGGGCGCGATGGTGATCTTTTCGCCGGTCGGGCGGTTGATCAGCACCAAACCGGACTTGTTCAAGCCGCTGATACTGCCCTGCAGCAGCATGCTGCCACTGCCATTGCCGCCGCAGGCGCTCAGGACAGCGGCACACAGCAGGGCCAGGCCCGCACGCGGATACATACTTTTCATAAAATCTTCTCCAAAACGAATAGGGCCGGCAGCACGCACGGGTGCAGCATCTTACACGGATTTGCCCCGTATTTTAGTGCATTTGGTAACACCAGTGACCCCAATGGATGTAACAGCTTGTTAGGGCGCGGCGCCAGGCGACGCGCGACCGGAGTGTGGTCGGAGCGCGATCGGTGCGACAATAGTCCGGAATCCACTCCATTTTTCGCCGCCCATGACACGACGCCCACCGCAAGCCCTGCTGTTCGATCTGGACGATACCCTGTGGCCGATCGGCCCGGTCATCGCGGCCGCCGAAACCGGCTGGCACGCGTGGCTGGCCGAGCGCGCGCCGGCCGTCACGAGCAAGTATTCGGTCGAGGCGCTGCGCGCGCTGCGCCTGGCGCTGCTGGAACAACAGCCGGAGCTGACGGCCGACCTGTACCGCCTGCGCCGCCTCGCGCTCGAGGCCGTATTTGCCGAGACCGGCGAGGACGCGTCCCACATCGACGGCGCGATGGAACACTTCAACGTGTTGCGCAACGCCGTCACCCTGTTCGACGACGTCGCCCCCGTGCTTGCCGAGCTGGGCGGCATGCTGCGGCTGGGCGTGATCACCAACGGCAACGCCGACCTTGAAGTCATCGGCCTGCACCACCATTTCGAGGTGGCGCTGGCCTCGGCCCGCTTCGGCCGCGCCAAGCCCGACCCGTCCATCTTCATGGCCGCCTGCGAGGCGATGGGCGTGGCGCCGGCCGACGCCGTCTACGTCGGCGACGACCTGCGCCTGGACGTGCGCGGCGCGCAGTCGGTGGGCATGCGGGCGGTGTGGATGAACCGCACCGGCAGCACCGCCCACCTCGACGCCGGCATCGTGCCTGACGCGATTTGCGCCGATTTCCACGCGCTGCTGGCCTGGGTGAGGCAACAACTGGGGCATTGATGTCACACGACAGCCCCCGGCCGGCGCGGAGCGTGCATAATAGATAAACACGGCAACTCTCGGCAAATAAGATATACAGTATGCAACTCGACACACGCGCTCAAACCCTGCTCAAAGCCCTGGTGGAACGCTATATCGCGGACGGCCAGCCGGTCGGCTCGCGCGCGCTTTCCAAGATTTCCGGGCTGGACCTGTCGCCGGCGACGATCCGCAACATCATGGCCGACCTCGAGGAGCTCGGCTATGTCGCCAGCCCGCACACCTCGGCCGGCCGGGTGCCGACGCCGCGCGGCTACCGCATCTTTGTCGACACCTTGCTGACGGTGCAACATCTCGACGAGCAATCGGTCGAGGGCCGCATGCGCCTGCAGGCGCCGCAGCCGCAGAAAATGATTTCCAACGCGGCGCAGATGCTGTCGTCGCTGTCGCAGTTCGCCGGCGTGGTGCTCAGCCCGCGCCGCGAATCGGTGTTCCAGCAGATCGAATTCCTGCGGCTGGGCGAAAAGCGCATCCTGCTGGTGATCGTCGGCCCCACCGGCGACGTGCAAAACCGCCTGCTGCTCACCGACGTCGACTACAGCCCCACGCAGCTGATCCAATCGGCCAACTACATCAACCAGAACTATGGCGGCCTGGCCTTCGACGAGGTGCATACGCGCTTGCAGACGGAGGTGCGCCAGTTGCGCGACGACATGGGCCGGCTGATGCAGGCGGCGGTGGAGGCGGGCAGCGAGGCGATGGCGGACAACTCGGACGACATGGTCATCGCCGGCGAGCGCAACCTGCTGTCGGTGAGCGATTTGTCGTCGAACATGACGTCCTTGCGGCAGATGTTCGATATGTTCGAGCAAAAGACCGGCTTGATGCAGCTGCTCGACGTGTCGAGCAAGGCCAGCGGCGTGCAGATTTATATCGGTGGAGAATCGAGCCTGGTGCCGATGGACGAGATGAGCGTGGTGACCGCGCCGTACATGGCCAACGGCAAGATTGTCGGCACCCTGGGGGTGATCGGCCCGACCCGCATGGCCTATGAGCGCGTGATACCGATCGTCGATATCACGGCCAAGCTGTTATCGAATGCGTTAAGCCACAATTAGTTTTAACCCGCACGGCGTGCAGCTTGGGGTCGTACCCCGTGCGGGGTACGGCCCCGCCGTACCGGGTTGAGTGTATGCGCCGCCGGGGCGCATACATTCAAGGCCGGTGCGGGCAGGCCGTCTTGATGCAATTGCCATAAATCGCCAGCGCGTGCTCGGCGATCTTGAAACCGCGCTCCTGGGCGACCATCTGCTGGCGCGTTTCGATCGCTTCGTCGAAGAATTCCTCGACCCGGCCGCAGTCCAGGCACACCAGGTGGTCGTGGTGGGAACCCTCGTTGAGCTCGAAGATGGCCTTGCCGGTTTCAAAGTGGTTGCGGTTCAGCAGGCCGGCCTGCTCGAACTGGGTCAGCACCCGGTAGACGGTGGCCAGGCCGACGTCCATATTGTCGGCCAGCAGGATCTTGTAGACATCCTCTGCCGTCAGGTGGCGCACGTCGCTGTTCTGGAAGATGTCCAGGATTTTAAGGCGAGGCAGGGTGGCTTTGAGGCCGCTGGCCTTCAGATCGGTTGGATTGTTACCCATGTTGGACACTCTTATTCTGGTTGGCGATAGCTAGCCGACAGTTTAACGCACTCCGCCCGCCACCGCACTCATTGCTGCCATCTTATTGGGACATCGCGGCCCGGCCGGCGTTTGCAAACATTTACACTTGCGCCTTGCAAAACAAGGACATATCCCCGGTTTTACAGGATAATGCTGTCACTTCGCGCGCCCGCGCGGCCCCATCTCGCACCATGTGCTCGGCATGTGCTTTATGATATAGCGTTTTTCGGCATTTCCGCTCGACCAGATTGAGGACATTTATGCGCGTCACCCCGGCTTTACTGCAGTCTTTGTCGCACCGTTTTACCCGCCGTGCTCCGTTGCTCGCAGGCGCCGTCTGCGTCGCGCTGGCCGCCGGCGGCTGTGCTTCCAACACCACCCTGGGCGAGAAATCGAACCAGGTCAAGGAAACCGGGATCACCCTGGACGCCAGCAAGGGCGCGCAAACGACCACCATCACGCCGCTGCAAAAGTTCATGTGGTTCTTTTCTCCATACCGTCCTGATATCCAGCAAGGCAACTTTGTATCCGAGGAAATGTTGGCGCAGTTGAAAGTCGGCATGACGCGCGAACAGGTCCGCTTCATCTTCGGCACCGCGCTGCTGACCGATCCGTTCCACGCCAACCGCTGGGACTACGCGTTCCGCATGGCCAAGGGCAACGGCGAAGTGACCACCAGCCGCGTCATCGTCTTCTTCGACAACGACGGCAAGGTGGCGCGCTGGGAAGGCGGCAACCTGCCGACCGAAAAAGAATACATCGCCCGCATCGCCGGCCCGGCGCCGAAAATCAAGAAAAATCCGGACGCGCCCGACAACAAGCCGGCGTCGAGCGTGCCGCCGCCGACCAACTCGGGCAGCGACAACGCCGCGCCCGCGCCGGTTGGTGTGACGGTGGGCAACCAGAACAAATAAGGAAGCACGCATGACCGCAATGAATATCGCCATCGCCGGCGTCAGTGGCCGCATGGGCCGCATCCTGATCGAAGCCGTCGAGAACGCGCCGGACGCGCGCCTGGCCGGCGCCCTTGGCCGCGCCGGTTCGGCCGGCGTCGGCGGCGATGCCGCCGCCTTCCTCGGCAAGCCGGGCGGCGTGCTGGTGCAGTCGGACTTGGCGCAAGGCCTGGCCGGCGCCCAGTACCTGATCGACTTCACGCGTCCTGAAGGCACGCTGGAGCACCTGGCCTACTGCGCCGAGCACGGCATCAAAGTCATCATCGGCACCACCGGGTTCGACGACGCCGGCAAGGCCGCCATCGCCGAGGCGGCCAAAAAAACCGCGATCGTGTTTTCGCCCAACTTCAGCGTCGGCGTCAACGTCACCATGAAGCTGCTCGAGCAGGCCGCCAAGGCGCTGTCGACCGGCTACGACATCGAAGTGATCGAGGCGCACCACCGCTTCAAGGTCGATGCCCCGTCCGGCACCGCGCTGAAGATGGGCGAAGTGATTGCCGGCGCCATGGGCCGCGACCTGAAGGAGTGCGCCGTCTACGCGCGCGAAGGCGTCACCGGCGAGCGCGATCCATCGTCGATCGGCTTTGCCACCATCCGTGGCGGCGACATCGTCGGCGACCACACCGTGCTGTTCGCCGGCATCGGCGAGCGCATCGAAATCAGCCACAAATCGAGCAGCCGCGCGACCTACGCGCAAGGCGCGCTGCGCGCCTGCCGCTTCCTGGCCGACAAGCCGACCGGCTTGTTCGACATGTATGACGTGCTGTCGCTGAACGGATGACGCCCGCCGTCGCCAACCAGTTCACCCTGGCCCATTACTGGGAGCAGGGCGACGGCATCAGCCACGCGGTGGCGTTCGTGCTGCTGGCGATGTCGCTGGTGAGCTGGTTCTTCATCCTGTCGAAGGCCTTCGCGGCCTGGCGCGTGCGCCGCAGCTCCCCTGCCGTGCAAGCCTTCTGGGACGCGCCGACGATGCAGGACGGCGTGGCCACGCTGGAGCTGGCCGACCCGGAAAAAATCTACCTGCCGCTGGCGCAGCAGGGCGCCGCGCAGATCAAAGTGGCCGAGCGGCGGTCGCTGGGCGGCGAGATGGACCGCGCCGCGCAAGTGACGCGCGTGCTGCGGGTGGCGATCCAGCGCTCGACCAACCGCCTCGAAGGCGGCCTGACCGTGCTGGCGTCGATCGGCGCGACCGCGCCGTTCGTCGGCCTGCTGGGCACCGTCTGGGGCATCTACCACGCGCTGGCCAATGTCTCGGCCAACGGCACCGTGCAGATCGACAAAGTGGCCGGCCCGGTGGGCGAGGCGCTGGTCATGACCGCGATCGGCCTGACGGTGGCGATTCCGGCGGTGCTGGCGTTTAACGCGTTCAACCGCGTCAACCGCCTGACCCTGGCGGAGCTGGACGCGTTCGCGCACGACCTGCACGCCTATCTGACCACCGGCGCGCGCGCCGGCCGGTAACCTACACGTTGTATTTGAGCCGGGAGCAAGCATGAGCTTTGGCGCCTTCAACCACCACCGCCAGCCGGGACCGATGGCCGACATCAACGTCACGCCGATGGTCGACGTGATGCTGGTGCTGCTGGTGATTTTCATCCTGGGCGCGCCGATGTTCACCAGCGCGGTCAAGCTCGACCTGCCGAAGGCGCAGGCGCCCACCAGCCAGCAGCAGGCCGAGGCGGCCACCGTCACTTTGGCCATCGACGGCAAGGGCAAGATCTTCTGGAACAACGAGCCGCTCGAACGGGAGGCGCTGGAGGCGCGCCTGGTCGAAGCGGCCAGGCAGGACCCGCAGCCGGAGCTGCAACTGCGCGCCGACAAGGACACCCGCTACGAAGTGGTGGCGCAGGTGATGGCGGCGGCGCAGACCAACGGATTAACGAAACTGGGGTTCGTCACGGATCCGAAGAAAGTAGAGAAGAAATAATGGCAACCGCAGAATTGAACGGCGCGGCGATCACCGACATGGCGAGCTTCCACGCGGCCTGCAAGGCGGCGATGGGCTTTCCCGACACGTATGGCGCGACGATGGATGCTTGGGTCGATTGCCTGAGCTATTTGCGCGATGAAGACGGCATGAGCAAATTCCGCCTCAAGCCGAACGAGGTGCTGGAGATCGTCGTCAAGGACGCCGGGGCGCTGAAAACCGCCGCGCCGGATATCCTGGAAGAGGTGACGTACTGCGTGGCCGGCATCAACGAGCGGTATGAAGATTACGGCGAGAAGCCGGCCTTGAAGCTGACGTTGAAGTAAACCCGCACCGCCAGGCGCGAACGGCGCCGCAGTCGCGGGTATGGGGTCGGACCCAACGGGTCCGACCCCGGTGTGGCCCGGGGTTAAAACTCAACCCGCGATCGGGATCTGCGCCTTGGCGCCGGTCTCGCCGGGCGCCAGGGTCAACACCTCGAACCCGGTCTCGGTCACCAGCACCATATGCTCCCATTGCGCCGACAGCGATTTGTCGCGCGTCTCGACGGTCCAGCCGTCGTCCAGTTCCTTCGTGGCCGCGCGGCCGGCGTTGATCATCGGTTCGATCGTAAACAGCATGCCCGGCTTAAGGACCACGCCCTGGCCCGGACGGCCGTAATGGGTCACCTGCGGTTCCTCGTGGTAGACCTGGCCGATACCGTGGCCGCAATAATCGAGCACCACGCTGAAGCCGGCCTTCTCGGCCACCGTCTGGATCGCGAAACCGACATCGCCCAAGGTCGCGCGCGGCTTGACGGCGCGGATGCCGGCCCACATCGCCGCGTAGGTGGTCTCGACCAGCTTGCGCGCCGCCTTCGACGGCTCGCCGACGTAGTACATGCGGCTGGTGTCGCCGTGCCAGCCATCCTTGATGACGGCGACGTCGATATTGATGATGTCGCCGTCCTTCAGCACTTCCTCGGGCGAAGGGATGCCGTGGCAGACCACGTGGTTGATCGAGCTACACACGGTGGCCGGGAAGCCGCCGTAGCCGACGTTGGCCGGGATCACCTTCTGCACATTGACGATGTAGTCGTTGCACAGCTGGTCGAGGTAGGCCGTCGTCACGCCCGGCTTGATGTGCGGGCCGATCATCGTCAGCACGTCGGCCGCCAGCTGGGCGGCGACGCGCGCCATGACGATTTGTTCGGGCGACTTGATCATATTGGCGTTACGGCGGGACATGGACTACCTCTTTCTTTTTGAAGGGGCGTAGTTTGCCACAAACCGCCAACCCGATGGGTTAGCGTACCTCTTTCAGGTCGAAATGCGGGTTGTAAATCAGGCACAACAAATTGCCGAACGGGTCGGCCAACTCGACCGTTTTGATGTTTTCGCCGACATCTTCAATGGCGCCTTCGACGGTCGCGCCCAGCGCCACGATCCGGTCGGCTTCCGCCTGGATGTCGTCGACGCCCCAGTACACCATGCCGCCGGCCTTGGCGGCGGTGAACTTGTCGCTCGGGATCAGGCCCAATTCAAAGCCGCCGACGCTAAAGCCGACATAAAAGGGCTGGTCGAAGTAGGGCGCGGTGTCGAACACCTTCGCGTACCAATCCTTGGCGGCCGCCAGATCGGCCACCGGATAAACCAACGTGCGCAGTCCTTTGATCATGGTACTAGTCTCCCTAAGATGACGAAAACATCATATTGACACATCGGCAGTGTCAGCGAAACCCTCTCAATGGGCCTCGCGGGGGCCACTCTCGTGCGCTGGAGGCGGTTGAGCCAGTATAATGTCCGGTTCATATTCCTTTTTGGCCGCACACCATCATGCAAGATAAATATAGTCCCGCCGACGTAGAATCAGCCGCGCAATCCCACTGGAAGGCCATCGACGCCTATAAAGCCGTCGAGCACGACCCGCGTTTCCCGAAAGGGAAGTACTACGCCTGCTCGATGCTGCCTTACCCGTCGGGCAAGCTGCACATGGGCCACGTCCGCAACTATACGATCAACGACGTGATGTACCGCTACCTGCGCATGAACGGCTACAACGTGCTCATGCCGATGGGCTGGGACGCGTTCGGCATGCCGGCGGAGAACGCGGCGATGGCCAACAACGTGCCGCCGGCGCAATGGACCTATTCGAATATCGCCCACATGCGCGAGCAGATGGAGTCCATGGGCCTGGCGATCGACTGGTCGCGCGAAATGACCGCCTGCAAACCGGAATACTACAAGTGGAACCAGTGGATGTTCCTGAAGATGCTCGAAAAAGGCATCATCTACAAAAAGACCGGCACCGTGAACTGGGACCCGATCGACCAGACCGTGCTGGCCAACGAGCAGGTCATCGACGGCCGCGGCTGGCGTTCGGGCGCGCTGATCGAAAAGCGCGAGATCCCGATGTACTACGCCCGCATCACCGACTACGCCGACGAGCTGCTCGAACACGTCGACAGCAAGCTGCCGGGCTGGCCGGAGCGCGTGCGCACCATGCAGGCCAACTGGATCGGCAAATCGACCGGCGTGCGCTTCGCCTTCCCGCACGAGATCAAGGACGCCTCGGGCGCGCTGATCGGCGACGGCAAGATGTACGTCTTCACCACCCGTCCGGACACCATCATGGGCGTGACCTTCTGCGCCGTGGCGGCCGAGCATCCGCTGGCGATCCACGCCGCGCAGACCAACCCTGAACTGGCCGCGTTCAACGCCGAGTGCAAACTGGGCTCGGTGATCGAGGCCGACATGGCGACGATGGAGAAGAAGGGCATGCCGACCGGCCTGTTCGTCACCCATCCGCTGACCGGCGAGCAGGTCGAGGTCTGGGTCGGCAACTACGTCTTGATCACCTACGGCGACGGCGCCGTCATGGGCGTGCCGGCGCACGACGAGCGCGATTTCGCCTTCGCCAAAAAATACAACCTGCCGATCAAGCAGGTGATCCAGGTCGAGGGCCAGGAGTTCTCCACCGACGCGTGGCAGGAATGGTATGGCGACAAGGCCGTCTCCGTGGTCACCAACTCGGGCAAGTACGACGGCCTGACCTACGCCGACGCGGTCGAGGCGGTGGCCGCCGACATGGCCGCCAAGGGCCTGGGCGAGAAGAAGATCACCTTCCGCCTGCGCGACTGGGGCATCTCGCGCCAGCGCTACTGGGGCACGCCGATCCCGATGATCAACTGCGCCGATTGCGGCTCGGTGCCGGTGCCGGAAAAAGACCTGCCGGTGGTGCTGCCGGAAGACTGCGTACCGGACGGCAGCGGCAATCCGCTGAACAAATACGAAGCCTTCCTCAAGTGCGACTGCCCGCAGTGCGGCAAGCCCGCGCGCCGCGAGACCGATACGATGGACACCTTCGTCGATTCGTCGTGGTACTACATGCGCTATACGTCGCCGGGCGCGAACGAATCCATGGTCGATGAGCGCAACGATTACTGGATGCCGATGGACCAGTACATCGGCGGCATCGAGCACGCCGTGCTGCACTTGCTGTATGCGCGCTTCTGGACCAAGGTGATGCGCGACTTCGGCATCGTCAAGTTCGACGAGCCGTTCACCAACCTGCTCACGCAGGGCATGGTGCTGAACGAGACCTACTTCCGCGAAGACGACGCGGGCAAGAAGACCTGGTTCAATCCGGGCGACGTCGAAGTGACGCTGGACGACAAGGGTCGTCCGCAAGGCGCCGTGTCGAAGGACGACGGCCAGCCGGTGCAGATCGGCGGCACCGAGAAGATGTCGAAATCGAAGAACAACGGCATCGATCCGGCCGCGCAGATCGGCCAGTACGGCGCCGACACCGCGCGCCTGTTCACGATGTTCGCCTCGCCGCCGGAACAGACGCTGGAATGGTCGGGCAGCGGCGTCGAAGGCGCCAACCGCTTCCTGCGCCGCGTGTGGGCGTTCGGCTACGCGCAGGCCGCGCGCATTGAGTCGGCATTGAACGCCGCGCCGGCGCCGGTGGCCACCGAGCCGCAGAAAACCCTGCGCCGCGAACTGCACAAGATCCTGCAGCAGGCCGACTATGACCTCAAGCGCATCCAGTACAACACCGTCGTTTCGGCGTGCATGAAGATGCTCAACACGATCGAATCGGCAAAGCTGGACGACAGCGCCGAATCGAACGCGCTGGTGGCCGAGGGCTTCTCGATCTTCCTGCGCTTGCTGAACCCCGTCGCACCGCACATCACCCACGTGCTGTGGGAGGAACTGGGCTACGCCAAGGCGCACGGCGACATCCTTAACGCGCAGTGGCCGCAGGTCGACCCGGCCGCGCTGGAGCAGGCCGAGATCGAGATGATGATCCAGGTGAACGGCAAGCTGCGCGGCAGCGTGGTCGTCGCCAAGGGCGCCGACAAGGCCAGCATCGAGGCGGCGGCGCTGGCCAGCGAAGCGGTACAGAAGTTCATCGAGGGCACGCCGAAGAAGATCATCGTCGTGCCGGGCAAATTGATCAACATCGTTGTTTAATAGATTAGCGGACGGATCTCGGATGACTAACATGGCAAGCAGGTCCCGGTTGTTCCAGCGCGCGCGCCTGTGTGGGCTAGTGCTGGCGGTGTCGATGACGGTGTCGGCGTGCGGCTTCCACCTGCGCGGCGACGGCGGCCATTACACGCTGCCGTTCCCGACGATGTATGTGGGACTGCCCGAGTCGTCGCCGCTGGCGGTCGATTTGAAGCGCAACATCAACGCCAACGGCAGCACCATCGTCGTCAAGACGGCGAAAGAGGCCGACGGCATCGTCGAGGTGCTCTCCAATCCGGAGCACACCAAGACCAAGACCATCCTGTCGCTGAACAACAATGGCCGCGTGCGCCAGTACCTGCTTCAGTACAGTATCGTATTCCGCGTGCTGGACAAGCAGGGCGCCGTGCTGCTGCCGCCGACGTCGATCGCGCTGAGCCGCCCGATCGACTTCAACGAAACCCAGTTGCTGGCCAAGGAGCAGGAAGAGGCCCTGCTGTACAAGGACATGCAGACCGACCTGGTGCAGCAGATGATGCGCCGTATCGCCGCCATCAAAACGACGCGCATGTCGGTGCCCGCATCGACGCCAAACCCGGCGCCGACCCAGTCGGCACCGGCCGTGCCGATCCTGTAAGGGCGCTTCTATGCAATTGCGGTTGGAAGCGCTGGACGGCCATTTGACGAAGTCGTTGTCCCAGCTGTACGTCATCACCAGCGACGAGCATCTGCTGGCGCTGGAGGCGGCCGACAAGATCCGCCGCGCAGCGCGCGCGCAGGGCTATTCGGAGCGCGACGTGCTGACCGTCGAGCGCAGCTTCAAGTGGGGCGAGCTGCTGGCGGCCAATCAGGCGCTGTCGCTGTTCGGCGATAAGAAGCTGATCGAGCTGCGCATCCCGACCGGAAAACCCGGCAAGGATGGCGGCGCGGCGCTGCAGAACTATGTCAAGGATCTGAGTCCGGACAACCTGACCCTGATCACCCTGCCCAAGCTGGATTGGCAGACGCAGAAGGCGGCCTGGGTGGCCGCGCTGCAGCAGGCGGCGGTGTATATCGACATCGCGCAGATCGAACGGGCGCATTTGCCCAACTGGATCGGCCAGCGCCTCGCCGCGCAAGGGCAAAGCGCGGACCGGCAAAGCGTCGACTTCATCGCCGACCGCGTCGAGGGCAACCTGCTGGCGGCGCACCAGGAGATCCAGAAGCTGGCCCTGTTGCACGAGCCGGGCAAGCTGACCTACGAGCAGGTGCACGACGCGGTGCTCAACGTGGCGCGCTACGACGTCTTCAAGCTCAGTGAGGCGATGTTGTCGGGTGACCCAGCGCGGCTGGTGCGCATGCTCGAAGGGCTGAAAGGGGAGGGCGAGGCGCTGCCGCTGGTGCTGTGGGCGGTGTCGGAGGAGATCCGCACGCTATTGAAACTGAAGTCGGGCATGGCGCAGGGCAGGCCGCTCGGCGCGCTGCTCAAGGAATACCGCATCTGGGGGCCGAAAGAGCGCATGATGGACCCGGCGCTGCGCCGCATTTCGCTGCCGACGCTGGAGGCGGCGATGAAGGACGCGGCGCAGGTGGACAAGATGATCAAGGGCTTGCGCGCCAAGGCGCACAATGGCGACGCCTGGGACGCCATGCTGCAGCTGGCATTGAAAGTGGCGCGCGGCTGAAGTTTAAGAACGCAGTGAACATCGTGGGATGAACATGGATATCAAGCACTACATGGAGCAACTGGGCCAGCAGGCGCGCAAGGCATCGCGCGCGATGGCCCGTGCCGACAGCGCCACGCGCAACCGCGCGCTGACGCTGATCGCCGACGCCATCGAACGCGACGCCGACCAGCTGCGCGCGGCCAATCAGCTGGATATGGACGCGGCGGCCGCCAACGGCCTGGCGCCGGCTATGCTGGACCGCCTGGCGCTGTCGGACAAGGCCATCGCCACGATGGTCGAAGGCCTGCGCCAGATCGTCGCGTTGCCCGATCCGATCGGCGAGATCTCCGGTTTGAAATTCCGTCCGTCGGGCATCCAGGTCGGCCAGATGCGCGTGCCGCTGGGCGTGATCGGCATCATCTACGAATCGCGGCCCAACGTCACCGTCGACGCGGCGGGGCTGTGCATCAAGAGCGGCAACGCCACCATCCTGCGCGGCGGCTCGGAAGCGATCCACTGCAACCGCGCGCTGGCAAAGCTGGTCAAGGAAGGCCTGGCCGGCGCCGGCCTGCCCGAGGACGGCGTGCAGGTGGTCGACACCACCGACCGCGCCGCCGTTGGCGCGCTGATCACCATGCCGCAGTATGTGGACGTGATCGTGCCGCGCGGCGGCAAGGGCCTGATCGCGCGCCTGATGGAAGAGGCGACCGTGCCGATGATCAAACACCTGGACGGCATCTGCCACGTCTACATCGACGCCAAGGCCGACTTGAAGAAGGCGGTGGACATCGGCTTCAACGCCAAGTGCCACCGCTACGGCACCTGCAACACGATGGAAACCCTGCTGGTCGCGCGCGCGATCGCGCCGACGGTGCTGCCGCAACTGGCGGCGCTGTACGCCACCAGGGAAGTCGAACTGCGCGCCGATCCCGAAGCGCTGGCGATCCTGTCTGCGGCCGGCTATCCGCACCTGGTGGCCGCCACCGAGGAGGACTGGTCGACCGAGTACCTTGCAGCGATCCTGTCGGTGAAAATCGTCGACGGCATCGACCAGGCGATGGAGCACATCAACCAGTACTCGTCCAAGCACACCGAATCGATCGTCACCGAGGACCACAGCGACGCCATGCGCTTCCTGCGCGAAGTCGATTCGGCGTCGGTGATGATCAACGCCTCGACGCGCTTTGCGGACGGCTTCGAATACGGCCTGGGCGCCGAAATCGGCATCTCGAACGACAAGCTGCACGCGCGCGGCCCGGTCGGGCTGGAAGGTTTAACGTCGTTGAAATACGTGGTATTCGGTCACGGTGAAGTTCGTCAATAAAGGATAGTTATGCTCTGGATTAAGGCGCTGCACATTTTCTTCGTCATCTGCTGGATGGCCGGCGTGTTCTACCTGCCGCGCATCTTCGTCAACCTGGCGATGGAGACCAACGCCGCCACCACCGAGCGCCTGACGCTCATGGCGCGCAAGTTGTACCGTTTTTCGATGTGGTTGTCGGTGTTCGCGGTGGTGTTCGGCGCGATCCTGGTCTACATGCAGTACGGCGCAAAAATGCCGGGCTGGATGCACGCCAAGCTGCTGCTGGTGGTGCTGGTGGTCGGCTATCACCACGCCTGCGGTTCGATCCTGAAGAAGTTCGAAAAAGGCGTCAACACGCGCAGCCACAAGTGGTTCCGCGTGTTTAATGAAGTACCGGTGTTCATGTTGTTGGCCATCGTCATCCTGGTTGTCGTCAAACCGTTCTGATTGGAGCGTCATGAGCAAAGTCTGTCAGTATTTTTTCGCCATTCATTCGCCGTGGACCTATCTGGGGCATGAGCGCTTTGTCGCGCTGGCGCGCCAGCACGCGGTGCAGATCGAGGTGCGCCCCTTCGACCTGGGTAAGGTGTTCGGCGTCTCCGGCGGCCTGCCGCTGGCCAAGCGCGCGCCGCAGCGCCAGGCCTACCGCCTGGTCGAGCTGACCCGCTGGTCGGCGTTCCTCGGCGTGCCGATGAACGTGCAGCCGAAGTTCTTCCCGGTGTCGCCCGACCTGGCCAACCGCATGGTGATCGCCGCGCGCCTGACGCACGGCGTCGACGTCGCGCTGGAACTGGCCGGCGCCATCATGCGCGGACTGTGGGCCGAAGAGAAAAACATCGGCGACGAGGACACCTTGGCGCAGATCGCCGGCGGCTGCGACCTCGATGGCCGCGCGCTGATCAAATCGTCGGAGACGGCCAGCGTGCAGGCCGAGTACGACCGCAACACCGAGGACGCCACCGCAGCCAATGTATTCGGCTCGCCGTGGTATGTGCTCGATGGAGAAAGCTTCTGGGGCCAGGACCGCCTGGACTTCCTCGAGCGGGCAATGCAGAAGTAAAGCAGTAACGAAGTAAAGTAGCACCGGTTTTTGGTTTTTCAACGGACAAAAGGTACACCTATGGCATCCTATTTTTGCCCATGCCCGCGCGGCATGGAAGCGGCACTGGCCGAAGAACTGGGCGAAATCGCCCTCCTGAGCACCACCATGAAGGTGCACAATCAGGTCCCGGGCGGCGTGCACTGCTCCGGCGACCTGCTGGACTCCTACCGCATCAACCTGCACTCGCGCATCGCTTCGCGCGTGCTGATGCGCATGGCCGTCACCGGCTACCAGAACGAAAA
Organism: Oxalobacteraceae bacterium OTU3CINTB1; assembly: GCA_024123955.1. Taxonomy (NCBI): domain Bacteria; kingdom Pseudomonadati; phylum Pseudomonadota; class Betaproteobacteria; order Burkholderiales; family Oxalobacteraceae; species Oxalobacteraceae bacterium OTU3CINTB1. Next base: position 6,685,215 of record CP099652.1, on the reverse strand, counting down.
CGACATCTACGACCTGGTGCTGGCGCAGCAGTGGGAAGACTGGTTCACCTACGACCATACGATCCGCGTCGATGTCACCGCCGTCAAATCGCCGCTGAAAAGCCTGGAGTTCACCACCCTGAAGATCAAGGACGCGATCTGCGACCGCTTCCGCGACCAGTTCGACAAACGTCCTTCGGTCGACACCAAGGAACCGGACATGCGCATCGTCGGCTTCCTCGACGCGCGCCAGTTCATCATCTACCTGGACACCTCGGGCGAGGCGCTGTTCAAGCGCGGCTGGCGCGAGGAAACCGGCGACGCGCCGCTGCGCGAGAACCTGGCCGCCGGCCTGCTGCGCGTGTCGGGCTGGAAGCCGGGCATGCCGCTGTTCGACCCGATGTGCGGCTCCGGCACCATCCTGTGCGAAGCGGCGCAGATGGTGCAGGGCATTCCGCCGGGCGCGCGCCGCCGTTTCGCCTTCGAGGCCTTCAACGACTTCGATCCGGCGCCGTGGAACGACATGAAGAATTCCATCAAGGCCAATCCGCTGCCGGCATCGCCGACCATCTTCGGCTCCGACATTTCGGGCGACATGGTGGCCATGACCCGCCATAACCTGAAGTGCGCCGGCATCATGTTCGACGTGCCGCTCAAGCAGATCGAGGCGCAGGAAGTGAAGGCGCCGACCGAGCACCCGGGCATCCTGCTGACCAATCCTCCGTACGGCGAGCGTATCGGCGTGCGCGGCGACAGTTCGCTGCCGGAAGACGAACTGGCCAGCGGTTTCTATTCGGCGCTAAGCACCACGCTCAAGCAGCGTTTCGCCGGCTGGACCGTGTTCCTGTTCACTGCCGACCTGGGGCTGCCGAAGATGCTGCGCCTGAAGGAATCGCGCAAGACGCCGTTCTTCAACGGTGCGCTCGAATGTCGCCTGTTCCGCTTCGATATGGTGGCGGGCTTCAACCGCCGCGAAGCGGCAAAGCCCAAAGAAGTCTAAAAAGTCTAGAAAAGGCCCCAACGATGTTCCCGACACCTCCCGCCAATCTCCCGCCCGATCCTGTCGAGGACATCCCCCCGCCGCCGCCGTCGCACATGAAAGTGCTCAGCGCGGCGGGACTGGCGACCATGCTGGCCGCGATGTCGATGCTGGGACCCTTCTCGATCGACGCCTACCTGCCGGCCTTCCCCAACATCCAGGCCTCGCTGGGCGCCACCCCGCTCGAAGTGCAGCAAAGCCTGACGTTCTACATGCTGGCCTTCGCCGCCATGGTGCTGTGGCACGGTGCGCTGGCGGACGCCTTCGGGCGCCGCAACGTGGTGCTGGTGTCGCTGGTGATGTTCGCCATCGGCACGCTGGGCTGCGCCTCCGCGCACACGGTGCATTACCTGTGGGTGTTCCGCGTCATGCAGGGCGTGTCGGCCGGCGCCGGGGTGGTGGTGGGGCGCGCCATCATCCGCGACCTGTATGACGATGCCGCCGCCGCGCGCCTGCTGTCGCTGGTGACGATGATCTTCTCGATCGCGCCGGCCGTCGCGCCCATCCTCGGCGGCTGGATCGTCACCCTGTTCGACTGGCGGGCGATCTTCCTGTCGCTGCTGGCCTACACCATCCTGCTGTTCATCTACTGCTACCGGCGCCTGCCGGAGACGCTGCCGCCGCACAAGCGCCAGCCGTTCAACCCGCGCTACCTGGCGCGCAATTACGGCGACATCCTGCGCTCGCCGCTGTTCCTCATGAAGTCCGGCGTGGTGGCGCTCAACTTCGCCGGCCTGTTTGTGTATATCGCGGCGGCGCCGGAATTCCTGCCCCAGCACCTCGGCCTGGGGCCGTCGCAATTCGGCTGGCTGTTCATTCCGGCGGTGTCCGGGATCTTCCTGGGCGCGCTGGCGGCCAACCGCATGGCCGGGAAAATGACATTTTCGCGACAGATCGGCATCGGCTTCTGTTTCCTGATCGCGGCCCCGGTGCTGAACGTTTTGTACCACCTCTTTTTCCCGCCGGCGCTGCCCTGGTCGGTCGCTCCGCTGCTTTTTTACAACTTCGGCATGTCGGTCGTGGCGCCCGCCGCCACCCTGCTGGCGATGGACCTGTTCCCGCACATCCGGGGCACGGTGGCCTCGTGCCAATCGTTCGCGCTGACCATGCTCGGGGCGCTGGTGGCGGGCGTCATCGCGCCGTTTCTAGCACACTCGGTGCTGTGGTTAGCCGCAGGACAGCTGGCTTTTAGTGCCTCTGCTCTCGTTTTATGGTTGACGTCGCGCCATTACCGGCGCATGCTTCTACGCCATCCAGGTTAACACTTGTTTACGGTAGGAAATTGAATTAGTTTAAAGTGAAAGATCGATATCTGCTTGATAGCTGCCAAGTTATCATGATACTTTATGCTAATATAACTTTTCCAAACGTAATTTCAAGCGTCGAACCTGCCTGAAATACTGATGAAAAAATAACTATTTTGCGGTACTGAGCCGTTGAGTACCTTCTCCTTATTCGACGACCACTGGCGGCAAAGCTGGATACGATGCATCAACCTGACCATGACATTCGCAATCGATTGCTGATTGCCCGTCTGCCGGCCATGCCGCAGATACTCATTAAGTTGATCGAGCACTTGCAGGCGGATGACGCCGGCATGCCGGAGCTCGCCGCATTGATCGCCAAGGACGCGGCGATGACCAGCAAGATCCTCACCGTCGCCAACAGCTCGGCCTTCCACCGCAACGCCCGCACGGTGGGCCTGGAGCAGTCGCTGGTGTCGCTCGGCACCGACATGATCAAGACCCTGGTGATCAGCGAATCGGTGTTCCAGACCTTTAACAGCTTCCCCCATTCCGGCAGCACCGATTTGCGCGGCTTCTGGAAAGGCTCGCTGACGACCGCCGTCATCGCGCGCGACATCGCCCGCAAGATGGAATACCCGCACGTTGAGGAAGCCTACCTGGCCGGCCTGCTGCACAACGTCGGCCGCCTGGCGCTGCTGGCGGCAGCGCCCAAGGAATACGGCTTTAACTTCATGGCGCGCGACGACGAGGACCTGTGCGCCGTCGAGCAGCGCACCTTGCAGATCACGCACTCGGAAGCGGGCGCCTGGCTGATCGAGCGCTGGCAGCTGGACTCCTTCCTGGCCGACAGCGTGCTGTATCACCACGAGCCGCTGGCGCGCCTGGAGTCGTCGCATCCGCTGATCCGCATCGTGCGCCTGGCGCACCTGCTGTGCTGCCACGACGACCAGCACGAGGCGATCGAAAACGGCGCCTATCTGTGCGGACTCGATGGCGAACTGCTCGAGCAGATCGTCAACAACGCCGCCCGCCAGGTGGAAAAGTCGGCCGATTACCTGGGCATCGACCTGGCCGGCGTCGACGACGTGCCGGTGCCGGCCGCCTACGCGCCGCCGGTGGTCGATCCGGTGCAGCAGCGACTGTCCGAGGAAGTGCGCAACATGGTGCTGGTGTCCGAGATGGGCCAGTCCTTCGCGCGCCAGAACGGCGAGGCGGGACTGCTCGAATCGATGACGCGTTCGGCGCGCATCCTGTTCGATTTCGAGAACGCGCTGGTGCTGCTGGAGAACCCGACCGGCCACGCGCTGCACGGCACCGCCACCGGCGACCAGCAGCAGCGTTTTTCCGAATTCATCATCCCGCTCAACAAGGGCGGCGTGGTGGCGGCGTGCGCGCTGGAACGCAAGCTGGCCATCATCAGCCGCGACGGCCAGTTGCAACCGCCATTGAGCGTGGCCGAGGACCAGTTGTTCCGCATCCTCGGCACCGAAAGCATGGTATGTCTGCCGCTGGTGGCCAACCAGCGCTGTCTCGGTGTGCTGATCGGCGGCGCGCCGGCCTGGCAGATGGCCAGTTACCAGAAGCGCGCGCGCTTCCTGCAGTCGTTCGGCACCCAGGCCGCTGCCGCACTGGAGACGGCCATCAGCGAGCGCGGTCACGCCAAGCGTCAGATCGCCCACGTCGCCGAAGAGTACCGCGAAGCGTCGCGCCGCGTGGTGCATGAGGTGAACAACCCGCTGTCGATCATCAAGAACTACCTGTCGGTCCTGGACAGTAAACTGGCCAGGCGCGAGCCGGTGGTCGGCGAGATGTCGATCCTGAACGAGGAGATCGACCGCGTCGGACAGTTGATCAACGGCCTGGCCGATCTGCAGCCGACCGAAACCAGCCACGCCACCGATGTCGCGCGCGTGGTCGACGACGTGCTGCGCCTGTTCCGCGCCACCGACTTCGTGCCGGCGTCGGTGCAGATCGTCGTGCGCATGCAGGAGGAGCCGGCCGACATCGAGGGCGACGCCGACCTGCTCAAGCAGATCCTGGTGAACCTGATCAAAAACGCGGTCGAGGCCATGCCCGACGGGGGCAAGATCGAAATCGCCAACCGCGGCCACGTCAACCGCGAGCGCAAGCTGTATCTGGAGCTGGTCATCGGCGACACCGGCCCGGGGCTGTCGGCCGACGTGCTGGCCAACCTGTTCTCCCAGGTGCGCAGCACCAAGGAAGGCCCGCACCATGGCCTGGGCCTGTCCATCGTCCACGGCCTGGTGAAGAAGATGCAGGGTCTGATCACCTGCCGTTCCGGCAAAGCGGGAACCACTTTCGAAATTTTGCTGCCCGCGCGTAGCAGTTCCAGTCCCGTCGGCGGCGTGCAAACGCGGTTGATGGATTCAGTTTAAGGCCATGATGAACCTGACTCCCGCCGGCTACGCCGCCCTAGAAACGAGTTCGGACGACCCCACCCCCGTCGTCCACGCCGCCGATAATTGGCCCCGCATCCTGCTGGTGGACGACGAACCGCGCCTGCTGTCGTCGTTGTACGAGCTGCTGCGCGACCGCGACTACCATCTGGTGACCGCGACCTGCGGCAGCGAGGCGCTGGCCCAGCTGACCAAACTGAAATTCGACCTGATCCTGCTCGACCTGCGCCTGCCCGACATGAGCGGCCACGAGATCATGGACTTCATCAACGCCAAGGGCATCGACGGCGACGTCATTGTCATGAGCGGGGAGGTCGGCATCGACGCCGCCATCGGCGCGCTTAAACGCGGCGCCTACGACTACCTGCGCAAGCCCTATAGCCGCGAGGAGCTGCTCAAGACCGTGGAGAATGCGCTGCAAAAGCGCCGCCTGGCGGTCGACAACGAGCGCATCGCCTCCAAGCTGGAAAACTCGGAGAAGATGTACCGCTACCTGGTCGACAGCTCGCCGGACATCATCTATACGCTGAACCACGAAGGCAAGTTCACCTTCATCAACGACCGTGTGCAGCAGCTGCTCGGCTTCACCCGCGAAGAACTGATCGGCAAGCACTACTCGATCCTGGTGCACGACGAGGACCAGGAGCGCGCCCGCTACGCCTTCAACGAGCGCCGCGTCGACGAGCGGGCCTCGCGCAACGTCGAACTGCGCCTCAAGTGCAATACCGGCGGCGGCATCGAGCGCACCTTCAACAACACCTTGATGACGATTTCGCTCAACGCGATCGGCATGCATGTCCCCGATCACAGCGTGAAGAAGCACGAATTCTTCGGCACCTACGGCGTCGCGCGCGACATCACGGACCGCAAGCGCGCGGAGGAAGTGATCTCCTACCAGGCCTACCACGACATCCTGACCGACCTGCCTAACCGCATGCTGTTCAAGGACCGCCTGGGCCTCGCCGTGATCCAGGCCAAACGTAAGCTGACCGAGCTGGCGGTGATGTTCATCGACCTTGACCGCTTCAAGCTGGTCAACGATACGCTGGGCCACGTCAAGGGCGACGAGCTGCTGCAGCAGGTGTCGCAGCGCCTGAAAACCTGCCTGCGCCGGGGTGACACGCTGGCGCGCCAGGGCGGCGACGAATTCACCATCGTGCTGCCGGAGCTGCGCGACCGCCAGGACGCCAAGGCCATCGCCGACAAGTTCCTTGAGAGCCTGCACGAGCCGTTCGACCTCGATGGGCACCAGGTGCACATCTCCGCCTCGATCGGCATCGCCATTTATCCGAACGACGGCGAGACCATCGACGAGCTGCTGCGCCATGCCGACATCGCCATGTACCAGGTCAAGGCGCTGGGCAAGAATGGCCACAGCTTCTATCACGACTCGATGCTCGACGTGTCGCACCAGAAGATCGCGCTCGAGCAAAGCCTGCGCAAGGCGCTGGAGCTCAACGAGCTGGAAATGTACTACCAGCCGCAGCTCGACGTCGCCACCGGCCGCATCATCGGCGCCGAGGGCTTGATGCGCTGGAATCATCCGCAGCGCGGGCTGCTGTCGGCCGGCGAGTTCCTGCCGTTCGCCGAGGAAAACGGCTTGATGCTGCCGATCTCCGACTGGATGCTGGGCGCCTTGTGCCGCGATCTGCTGCAGTGGAACGCCGCCGGCGGCGAGTCGATCCGCTTGTCGCTGAACCTGTCGCCGCAATACCTGGACCGGGGCGACTTCTTCGAGAAGATGCGCGGCGCGCTGACGCGCTACGGCATTTCGCCGGCGCAGATCGAAGTGGAGATCACCGAGAACATCTGCATCCGCAATCCGCAGTACGCGATCGAACAGTTGAACAAGCTTTGCCAACTGGGCGTGTCGGTGGCGATCGACGATTTCGGCACCGGCTATTCGTCGCTGTCGTACCTGCACCGCTTCCCGATCCACACCATCAAGATCGACCAGTCGTTCGTCAAGGAGATCCACGACGAGAACGGCCACTATCCGGTGATCCTGGCGATCATCTCGATCGCGCGCGGCCTGGGCCTGCACCTGGTGGCCGAAGGCGTGGAGACCGACGTGCAATCGCGCTACCTGCAGGCCAACGGCTGCACCACGATGCAGGGCTATTTCTACCATCGCCCGATCTCGCTGCTCAGTTTCATCGACGTGCTGCAAGACCAGAACCGCTTGTCGGCCGCTTCCTCGCTGCCGTCCAGCGCCACCAACGCCAACAAGGCGCCGAACACAGACACCCAACCGGCCATGGTCGCAATCCAGGCTTGAACAATCAGTGAAGCAGTATGACGAAATACACGCCTGACGGACCCGATGCCAATCAAGGCGGCACCCACACAGCCGAATTCCTGCGCGTGAAGCAGCAAGCCGAACGTGGTATCGCCAACGCCCAGCATAGCCTGGGCTTTATGTACTTCAACGGCCAGGGCGTGGCGCAAAGCTTCGAGCTGGCGGTGGTCTGGTATCGCCAGGCGGCGATGCAGGGACTGGAGCACGCGCAGTACAACCTGGGCGTGATGTTCCAGAAGGGCCAGGGCGTCGAGCAGAATTACGAGGAAGCGGCGGCGTGGTACAAGCTGGCGGCCGAGCAGGGCTACGCCGCCGCCCAGTACAACCTGGGTTGGCTGTACGCCAAGGGCCAGGGCCTGGAGGCGGACACGCAGCAAGCCATGCACTGGTTCAGCAAGGCCGCCGAGCAGGGCGACGCCGGCGCGCAAAACAATCTGGGCATGATGTACGACACCGGCAAGGGCGTGCCGCAGGATTTCAGGCAGGCCATCGCCTGGTACCGCAAGGCGGCGGAGCAGGGCTATGCGCGCGCTCAGTTCAACCTTGGTCTGCGCTACGACAACGGCCAGGGCGTGGCGCAGGATGTCGGCCAGGCGATGTCGTGGTACCGCAAGGCGGCCGACCAGGGTTACGCGCCGGCGCAATTCAATCTGGCGCTGCGCTTCGACAAGGGCGACGGCATCGCGCAGGACAGCCAGAAGGCGATCCTGTGGTACCGTCGCGCGGCGGAACAGGACCACGCCAGCTCGCAGTTCAATCTGGGTCTGATCTACGACAACGGCCAGGGCGTGCCGCGCGACGAGCAGAAGGCGCTGGACTGGTACCGCAAGGCGGCCGAGCAGGGCCACGCCGGGGCGCAGAACAATCTGGGGCTGCGCTACGATCACGGCCAGGGCGTGCCGCAGGATTACGACCAGGCGCAGGCCTGGTACCGCAAGGCGGCCGAGCAGGGTTATCCCGGCGCGCAGTATCATCTGGGCCTGTTGTACGACGCCGGCCACGGCGTGCCGATGGACCATCAGGAAGCGATTTTCTGGTATCGCAAGGCGGCCGACCAGGGCCACCTGCGGGCGCAGTTCGATCTGGGCCTGCGCTACGAAACGGGACGCGGCGTGCCGCAGGACCTGCGCAAGGCGATGCTGTGGTACCGGCGCGCGGCCGAACAGGATTACGCGGCGGCGCAGTACAACCTCGCGCTCTTGTTCGACAACGACGAGGGGCCGCAGCCGGATTGCGCGCAGGCCAACGGCTGGTATGCGAAGGCGGCGGCGCAGGGGCATACCCTGGCGCAGTTCGCGCTCGGCCTGCGCTACGACAATGGCCAGGGCATGCCGCAGGATTACGCGCAGGCCCACCACTGGTATGCGCAGGCGGCCGGCCAGGGACATTTGCGCGCGCAGTTCAATCTCGGCCTGATGTATCTGGTTGGGCAGGGCGTGCGGGCCGACGTCGCGCAGGCGTGGTTATGGCTGGCGATGGCGGAACGCGGCGGTTTCGGCGCCGCCGAGCGGTATTTGAAAACGGCTGCGTCGCGCATGGACGGCGAACAGCTGGCGCAGGCGCGCCGGCGGCTGCAGGCGCCCCACCTCGCGTAAATTCGCATGGAAATGGTTGCAGGGCACGCCAGGTGGCTGTGCTATATTGGCCTGAATGTTGGCGCGCGGCGGCCAGGACTTTGATCATCAGGACCATGAACGACCTAGAATTTGCCGAGCTAGCCTCCGCCCGCATCGCATCGCTCTACGGTGTCGCCAAACGCAGCCAGCATCAATTCCCCGCCCACGCGCTCATTCAGACGCGCGCGCTCGCCAGTTTATGCTGCGACATCCTCTATCCTTACGACAGCGAGTGGAAGCTGGGCCTGGAGGGAAAGATCAATGTGCTCGTCAAGTCGCACCTGATCAACCCGGACATTCAAGAACTGCTGCATAAGTTACGGCGGTGGGGCAACTCCGCGGCGCATCCGGAGGAAAGCCTGCGCAGCGAAGCACAGCTGCAAGCCCTGGCCAAACAGGCGCTCATCGACGTCATGGCGCTGATTGAAGTGGTATTTCGTCAGAAAAACCATGGAGCTGCGGTACCCGACTACCATATCGTCGATGAAAGCCCGGACGAACTGAGTGCGGTGTGCTACCGGGCGCTATTTGAAAGCCGCCCCACGGACCAGTACCGGGCCGCGATGCTGTTGCTGAAGCGGTCGACGTCCGACTTCTCGATGACGGAACGGGCGCTGGACCTGCTGCGCTACGCCAGCGACGCCGGCTACACCCCGGCGCGCTACCAGTTCGGGCTCGCTTTGGCAGAGGGAAAAAACGGCATAGAGCATATCGGGCGAGGCGTCCATCTCATCGCGATGGCCTGCCAGGACGGCGACATCGACGCGCTTGCATGGTGCGGCCGCTCGGCGCTGTTGGGCCTGCATGAGGAGGCGGTCGATCATGCCCGGGCCAGGGATTATTTGGAGCGCGCGGCCGCCGAAGACCATCCACTTGCGCTGGTTCTGCTGTCAAACATCTATCGCGAAGGGCTGGGCGTGGCGGCCAACGCCAAGACCGCGTTTGATTTGACCTTGCGCGCTGCGGAAGCCGGCTACCCCATCGGCCAATATCAAGCCGGCCAGGCGTTGTATCACGGTGAAGGGGTGGCGGCGAACGAGCCGGCAGCGCTCGCCTGGCTGCAGCTGGCGAGCGATGCGGGCCTCCACATCGCCCAGCGCGCGGTCGGCGTCCTCATCCGCAATGGCTCATTGCCGGGAGGATTCTCCAAGGCGGAAGAGCTCCTGCAGCGCGCCATGCCCAAGGTCAATCAGGCCCACCTGGACCTTGCCGACCTGTATCTGGCGCAGGAAGAACCGGGGAAATGGATCGAAGCGCTCGCGCTGGTACAACGGGCTTTCGAAATCGCGGTGGGCGACCAGGACCAAGCGACGGCCAATCAAGCGCTTCGGATGGCGCCTGCGTTGATCAACAGACTGATGGCGTCCCGCGGCAAGATGTCCGCCGCGCAGCTTGAAAGTTTTGCGTTGACGCGCCTGTTGTTCGACGAACAGGGACGGCCGTGTCCGAACCGTGAAACGCGTATGCGCGATTTCGTCACGAACGCCATATCGTTGTCTCGCATCGAAGGCAACAACGCCAAGGCGGAAACAAGCGCGGTGCGTCCAGCCGAGCCGGCGGCCGTCAAACAACGCATCGCCAATGACAAGGTCGGCCGCAACGAGCCTTGCTCTTGCGGTAGCGGGAAAAAGTACAAGGCCTGCTGCGGCGTATAGATCAGCGCCGGGGCGCCGACATGTGGCCAACCCGGTAATGCTGCGCCGCCGGCGTGACGTCGGTTGGTTGCGCATCGCGCCACAGGCAAAACCGCACGATGGTCCACGCCGCCGGTTCGAAACCGATCACCACCGCCAGCGCGCCGCGCTCGCGCGCATCGCGTGCCCATTGCTCCTCCTGTTTGCGCAGCGTCGCCAGGTCGCTGTAGAGTGCGATTTGATGCACGCTGCGGGTCGCATGCCGCGCCGCGCGCACGTCGGCGTCCACATCGGCGTGCCACGGCGTCCAGGTGCGCACCGAGGGCCAACCGAAGGCCCGCGCCACGCCGGCGAATCCCGGACCGTTGAGAAAGCCGTGCATCGATTCTTCATCGCGCCACAGATAGAACGGCGCATACAGGTTCTCTGCCGATTCGCCGTGCTCCGCGTACAGATAGGCTTTGAAGACCAGGCCCGGCAAATCGTCCAGCAGCGGCCCCTTGGTGGCGATGCGCGTGCGTACGATCGCCATATCGTAATCGGCCGGCAGCGCGAAGCTGTACTGCATCGCGATCATGATGCGACTCCCCGCAGCAGCGGCGCCGCCGGCGCTCCGCCGCCGAACGACCACTCGTCGCCGAGCGTGGTGGTGATGACCACCATTACATCCCTCCGGTTGCGGATCATGGGCATGATGTCCTCCGTTTGTTGATTGACAGCTTCAAGATACAAGATTAAATTAGTACTGAAAATCAGGAATATTTTGACCAAAAATTCGATAAATCGGGATGGTATGCGAAAGATCACGTTCGACCTCGATGTGCTGCGCACTTTCGTCACCGGTGTTGAGCTGGGCAGCTTCGCCAAGGCGGCCGACCGTTTGGGGCGCTCCACCTCGGCCGTCAGCGCGCAGTTGAAAAAGCTGGAGGACCAGCTCGACGCGCCGGTGTTGCGCAAGGCCGGGCGCGGCATGGCGCTCACCTCGGCGGGCGAGACGCTGCTGGCCTACGCGCGCCGCCTGCTGGATCTGAACGACGAGGCGCTGACGGCATTGCGCGGCGCCGATCTGGCGGGCGCCGTCCGGCTGGGCATGCAGCAGGACTTCGGCGAACATCTGCTGACCGAGGTGCTGGGCCGCTTTGCCCGCGCGCATGCGCAGGTGAGCATCGAGGCGCGCGTCGGGCGCAACGCGCAACTGATCGAACAGGTGGGCAATGGCCAGCTCGACTTGGCGCTGGCGTGGGATAAAACCGGCGACTGGCCGTACGCGCATCGCCTGGGGCAGCTGCCGATGCGCTGGCTGGCCGGCGCGCAGGCGGTGCTACCGGCGCATGACGCCCATGCGCCGCTGCCGCTGGTGATGCTCGACGCGCCTTGCCTGATGCGCTCGGCGGCGATCGATGCGCTGGACCGGGCCGGCATCGCCTGGCGTATCGCTTTCACCAGCACCAGCTTGTCGGGCGTCTGGGCGGCCATCGCGGCGGGGCTGGGGGTGACGGTGCGCACATCGGTCGGCGTGCCGGCCGGGGTGAGGCTGTTGGAGGCGTCGGCGCTGCCGCCGTTGCCGCACATCGGCCTGAGCCTGCTGCAATCGGAAGCGCAACTCAAGCCGGCGGCGCAAAGACTGCGCGAGATCGTGCTGGAAGCAGTGGCCCCGGCGCTGGGCTGATAAACCAGGTACGGGAACGATGATAAATTCAGGAACCACGTAGGGCGGATTAGCGCAGCGTAATCCGCCATGCTCCGTCGGCGGCTCATGTCGGATTACGCCGTCCCGGCTAATCCGACCTACGTGTCCTCCCAGCGGAGATTACTTAGCGTGTTTATTGGACTACGCGGCCCAGTAATTATTTCTTGATCCGCAGGCCGGCCAGCTTGCCCACGCCTGCCAGGGTGGTCTGCGCCGCGTTCAGGCCCAGCAGGAAGTCCTTGTCCGAGAAGTTGGCGTACAGGTCGGTCGGCTGGTGCCAGTGCGGATCCCAGCCGGAGCCGATCTGCTGGCCACGCTCGTTCTCGCGCAGCGAAATCGACGGCACCAGATCCATGAACGGCGTCGAATCGGTGTTGGTCATGTGGAAGCCGACGGCGGCCGGGTAGTGGGTCGCGTACTTGTCGTTGGCGGCGCGGAAGGCCCAGGCCAGCTTGGCCGAGGCCTCCGACTGCTTCGACGCCGACTGATATTCGATGTTGACGTCGGCCTCCAGGCGCTGCTCTGGCGGCGCCACGAACACCGGCTTGCCATGTTCGTCGACCACCGGCTTGCCGTAGCCGTCGATCTTCTGGAACGGCATGCCGTGATCGAACAGCATCATGTCGTGCTGGATCATGCCCAGCCATTTCGGTTCCGGATAGTTGCCCGATCCCTTGGGCGATTCGATCCCCTGCAAATCCTTGCGCTGGTTGACATACGCGGTCGCGCCGTTCAAGCCGCTTTCCTCGTTGTTCCACAAAATGAAGCGGATCGAGCGGTCGGTCTCGACCCCGGGCGCGCTGAAGATGCGCGCCAGTTCCATCACCAGCGCGGTGCCGGAGCCGTCGTCGTTGGCCGCCTCGCCGAAACCGATGCCGTCCATGTGCGCGCTGACGATGTACATTTCCTCCGGGTGTTTGCTGCCGATCTTGGTGCAGTAAACGTTCTCGCGCTGCGAGGTGCCGACCGGCGTTTGCTCGGCGTTCAGCGCGCGCAGCTTCTCGTCGGGCTGGGCCAGCGGATCGGTGTTGACGCCGGTGGCGATGCGGTTGCCGAACAGGGTGCTGCCACCCTGGCCCGGTGGGCCGCCGGCGCCGCCGCTCGGAATGCCGGGCGCGCGCCTGGGCGCCGGATCGCCCGGCGCCGCTTGCGTGTACTGGTATTGCAGGCGTTCGGTGTTGGTGCAGCCGTAGGACTTCAGTTGCGCCTCGATCCAGTCGAGCGCCTGGCGGTTGCGTTCCGTCCCTTGGCGGCGGTCGCCGAATTTGGTCAGGCTCTTGATGGTGGCCTTGTATTTTTCCAGATCGAGCTGGCCCACCAGCGAGGAGATCGGGTCGGCGGCGGCAGCCGTTGGAGCGGGGGCCGGCGCTTGGGCTTGGGCGGCGCAGCCGGCGCAGGCCAGCGCCAGGCTCAATGCTACTACTGGTTTCATGGATTTCCTCTTGGCAGGGTCAATAAGCTCTGCCATTCTGCATCACACCGCAGGATTTGAGAAGTTATCTCTCTTTAGAACCGTGGCAGCTTGTCCAGCGTGATCACGTCCGGGTGGTTGTAGACTTTGCGCTTGTGGGCGTTGGTGTTGAAGTGTTCGCCGGTCCAGAAATTGTTGGACGAGCTCACGCCGGCGGGGCCGTCGCCGTCGTTCCACGTCATGAACCACAGCCACGCCGCGCCGTCGGCCCGCATCTTGTCCGGGTCCGGGATGTAGCTGTTTTCGGTCAGCGCGATCGGCTTTTTCTCGGCCGAGACTTGCGCCGTTTGCCGGTACTTGGCGATCTGCGAGCCGTAGGTCTTGTTGTCGGTGTCGTCGTAGATGTCGAAGCTGGCGATGTCGACCACGTCGTCGCCGGGGTACCACGCCGGGTCCTGGCCGTTCCATACCCAGATCAGATTGTGGATGCCGTGCACCTTGACCAGGCGCTCGTACATGTGGCGCCACAGCAGGATGTTGGCGTAGGCTTGCGGCACGCCGTCGGCGCGCGCGCGGCCCCACCAGAACCAGCCGCTGCCATTGTTGCCGGAGGCTTCGTGCAGCGGGCGCCACAGCACCGTCACGTTGGCGTCGGACAGGCGCTTGAGCTGCACCGCCACCAGGTCGATGCCGTCGTTGATCTGCTGGTAGGCCGGGCTGGCGGTGTCCAGCGCGCCGTTGGCGACCGGAATCGTGAATGTGGTGTTCTTGCTGGCGTCCGGCTCGTGCACGTAGAAGCGCGCCTGGTTGACTTGCGCGGTTTTCAACAGCGAAGGATCGCGCCAGTGCCAGTGGAACGTCACCAGGCCGCCCTTGCTGGCGAAGGCGATCGCCTCCTCGGTCTGGCGCTGGCCCGCATGGGGGGCGGTCATGCCATAGTCCATGAAATCAAACCCCATCAGCGCCGGGTACTTGCCGGTGTCGGCGTGGACGCGTTCGGCCATGTCGATGGAATCGTTCCAGGACAGGTCCGTCTGGCCGGCGATGACCTTTTTGCCCCAGATGCCGCGCAGCCAGTTGAAGGTCGCGCGGGTTTTGGCGTTGGCGTCCGGATCGACGGGAGCTGTGCGGGTGGCGATGGCCGGTGCGCCGGTGCGGTTGTCCGGACAGAAATTGCGCGCCACGCAGTACTGGCCTTGCTCGAACGACCAACCGCCGTCGTCGCTGCCGCACAAGGGCCAGGACTTGCCGTTGATCGTGCAGCTTTCCGCAGCGGCGATGGCGCCCGACAAGGTCAGCATCGCCGACAGGGCGAGCAGTTTGAAGGCTGCGGTGGCGGAAGATGGCATCGGAGATCCTGATGGTTGAGTGGTCAGCCCACAATGTAGCCGTGCGCTGATGACATTTCAACCAGGACAGGTTTTCGGGTGCTTGTTTAGCCGCGATGACGCAGATGTTTAACGCGGGGCGTTCCGCTGTGCCTGTGGGGGCGTGACGCGATACTTGCGTTGCCGGCGCTTCGAGGCCCACCGCCATCCACATGCGATATATATAATCGACAACAATTTCCCCACATAGGATACTCATGAACAGCCCTTCGTTCCGGTTTACCGCAGGCCGTAGTCTGGTCGTGTTGTCGCTGTGCGCGCTGAGCGCCGCGCCGGCCTGGTCGCAGACCGAGCCATCACCACCGTCGGCGGAGCAGGCCGTGGCGGCGGGGGAGGACGTCATCGCGGAAACCATCCTGGTGGCGGGGCAACGTCCCGGTCCGGGCTTGTGGAAGGTATCGAAGGGCGATCACGTGCTGTGGGTGTTCGGCACCTACTCGCCGCTGCCGAAGAAAATGGAGTGGCGCTCGAAGGAAGTGGAAGCCATCCTGGCGCAGTCCCAGGAATACCTGCAGCCGCCGGGCGCGACATCGAACGTCGGATTTTTCCGCCAGATGACGTTGCTGCCGTTTGCGATCGGCTTCAAGAAGAATCCGGATGGCGCCGAGCTCAAGGATTTGCTGCCGGAGCCGGTCTACGCGCGCTGGCTGGTGCTGAAGAAAAAATACATCGGCGACGACGACGGCATCGAGCGCGAACGGCCCATCTTTGCAGCCGACACCTTGTTCCGCAAGGGCCTGGAGCAGGCCGGTTTGGGTTCGGGCGGACGCGAGGTGCGCGAGACGATCGAAAAACTCGTCAAGCAAAGCAAGATCAAGATGACGTCGACCGTCGCCAAACTGGAGATCGACGATCCGGTCAAGATGCTGAGGGAGTTCAAGAAGTCTTCGCTGGACGACGTCGCCTGTTTTTCCAACACGATGGCGCGGCTGGAGGACGACATCGACGCCATGCGCGTGCGCGCCAACGCCTGGGCCAAAGGCGATCTGGAGGCGATCCAGAAGATCAGCTACGCCGACCGCGACGGCGCCTGCGATTCGGCTGTGCTCAACAGTGCTTTGCTGCAAAGCCGGCCGGGGCTGAACTCGGTGCAGCAGAAAATTCAGGATAGCTGGGTGGCGGCCGCCGAGAAATCGCTGGCGGCCAATGTTTCGACGTTCGCGACGTTGCCGGTGAAGGATTTGCTCGACCCGAAGGGGTTTGTCGCGGCGCTGGAGGCGAAGGGGTATGTGGTGCAGAAGCCGGAGTAGTACGAAGTCATTCCCCGTCAGCCACTCCGATCTAAAAGGATATTCAGCATGCGCTTTGGATTCACCACGAAATCGTGCATGACCTGGAAGTGTTCCGTTTCTTCGTAGCTAACCCGTTGCATCCCGGATTCCGAGCACGAGTAGATATAGGCGTCGGGATAGGTCATCAGGATCGGCGAGTGCGTGGCGATCACAAACTGCGAATGGTCGTTGACCAGTTCATGTATCCGGCTCATCAGGGCGAGTTGGCGTTGCGGCGATAGCGCCGCTTCCGGCTCGTCCAGCAGATAAAAGCCGTTTCCGCCGAAGCGATGCATCACGAGCGACCAGAACGACTCGCCGTGCGATTGCTCGTGCAGGGATTTGCCGCCGTACGAATCGATGATCGGCGGGCCACCGGGGCCCTCATCCAGTTTTTCGATTTCGGTCGCGACATTGAAAAAGCTCTCCGCGCGAAGGAAGAAACCATCTTTGGGCCGCTTGACTCCCTTCGACAGCCGTATGTACTCGTGCAATTCCGAATGCGACGCGCGCGTTCCGAAGCCAAAGTTTTTCGTTCCCCCTTCAGGATTGAAGCCGAACGAGACAGCCATGGCCTCCATCAAGGTGGATTTGCCGGAACCGTTTTCCCCGACGATGAAGGTGATTTTGGGATGCAGGTCGAGCACGTCGAGATGGCGTACCGCCGGCAGGGAAAACGGATACCGTTCGAAGCTCGGGACGTCGCTCACTCTCAATCGGACTTGGGAAACATACTGTTTAGAAATCATGCGATCTTCCCGACGTGGTCAACAATGCGCAAACCCGCGTAGGATACGCCCAACGCGGGTCTAGCTCAATGGTAGAGCAGAAGCTTCCCACCCCCGCCGCGTATCACTCTTTATTGTCCAGCTCGGGGATGCCACTGCTACGGTCCGCATAGGCAGCCTGGAAACTCGGACGCTGCTGCCAACGCTTCCAATAGGCGTCCAGGAACTCGAAACGCTCGTCCAGCGGCGTGGCATTCACTGGAAACTTCGAGAACGCGATTGCGGTTGCCAGCGTGATGTCGGCGAAAGTCGGTTCTTCGCCGCCCAGCAGCCATTGGCGTCCGTCCGAAAGATGCGTGTTGACCAGTGCGGCGTGGGCCAGCGCTTCTTTGCGGCAGTGCTCGCCCCAAGCTTCATTTTTCGTCAGTTCGAGTTTGAAGCCCAAGCCGGTGTGCAGGACGTGGAAGGCGGTCACGATCCGGTACAGGATGTGGACCCAGACGCGGTTGTCCCACATATTGTCGAGGCCCTGCTGCAACGGATCTTCGCCCATGATGCGCCGGCCGGGGTAAGCCTGATCGAGGTAGCGGACGATGGCGGCGGTTTCAGAGATAAAACTTCCATCGGCCAGCTGCAGGGTTGGCGTTTCGCCCCACGGATTCATTTTCAGATGCGGCCACTGGCGCTGCTCGCCGCCCGGGCTCATGTCGTAGATTCGCTCTTCGAACTGATCGGCAATGCCTTTCTCGTGCATGAACAGGCGCAGGCGCTGTGGGTTGGGGAACGCCGAAGGGGAGGTAAAGAGGTGCAGTTTGGCAGTCATGATCATTTCCTTTTATTGATAACGTACATTGAAGCGAGCTGTCTTCACTCGCCGGGCTACTTGCAGAACCGTTCCTGAACAAGCAATGACTGAAGTGTATTCATATGTTCAGCGCGGATAAATGGGGCTAGAATCACTTCATTCATTACATTTTGGAACAAAACATGGCAAGCGTGGACACCATGCAGCTCGGCAGCATCGAGCAATTTTGCAAGGCGGCAGAGTTGGGCAGCTTCACTGCGGCGGCGGAGTTCTTCGGTCTTACGCCTGCTGCGGTCAGCAGGTCAATCAGCAGATTGGAGCACCGTCTGGGCGTGCGGCTCTTTTCCCGCACAACGCGAAGTATCAAAGTCACCAACGAAGGTAAGCTTTTTTGGGAGGAGTGCCAGGCTGCGCTGGAACAGATCGCTGAGGCGGAACGTGCGATTACCGGAGCGCAGACTGTGCCCAGTGGTTTGCTGCGCATCAGCGTCAGCGCCGCTTATGGCACGCATCGCTTGTTGCCCTTGATGCCGCGATTTACTGACGCTTACCCCCAAATCGAGATTGAGCTCAGCATTTCGGACAAGATCATCGACTTTGTCGAAGAGGGCTTCGATGTGGCGATCAGGCTGGGCATTCAGCGGGACTCCCGTCTGGTCGCGTACAAACTGGAAGACGCGCCCCTTGGCGTGTTTGCGACGCCGGGATACCTGAAGCGGAAGGGTACGCCTCATTCTGTTGCTGATCTGGAGTCGCACGATTGCATACAATACATTTCCCCGAACACAGGAAGACCTTTGACTTGGTTGTTCAGCGGGGCGGATGGGGAAGAAATAGATTATCCAGTGCGGAGTCGCATGCGTATTCTCAATGATGCGCTAGGCTGCGTAGCGTGGGTGAATGCAGGTGGAGGTCTGTACCAGACCTACCAGTTCGCGGCCGCGGGCGCCGTAAAGCGCGGCGACCTGGTGGAAGTGCTTCAAGAACACAGCGGGCGTTCACGGCCTTTCTCCATTCTCTATCCGCAGAACCGCCATCTGTCAGCAAAGGTACGCGCCTTTGTTGATTTTTTGCGCTCGACGGTCGATTCAACGGCAGTTAAACAGGTCATCACACCGGCCAGGCTGTGACGTTGTCAACAACGTGCAATTCCGCGTAGAATGCTTGTGTCGCGGGTGTAGCTCAATGGTAGAGCAGAAGCTTCCCAAGCTTACGACGAGGGTTCGATTCCCTTCACCCGCTCCAATCAGCAAAAGATTAGCGATTGCTCCGCAACGGCTCCTGCTGAAGTCCTACGGCTCCTTATGCCCGTAAACGCTAGCAAGCCGTCCAAGGCATCCCCAATGACTGTCGCTTCGGTTCGCCCAAGGCCGTAATCCGCCACAATGTTCATAATTTTTGTCTTTTCACGTAATGTGAACAGGCGTAAAAGATGAACGCTAAAGCCGCCTGTCTCGCATTAAAAAAGCTTTAATTGGGATGGTGATGCCCTGCAGAGACGCTCGCCAAAACGAAGCAAGGCCGGTCATGGGGACCGGCCTTGCTGTCAAATCACGCCAACGATATTACGTCAGGATCGCGATCAGGATGATGATGGGCAGTGGGATGCCGAGCAGCAGTAACAGTATCGAGCGCATAGTATTCTCCTTGAATTAGATGACGGTGCGCGTAACGACACGCGCGTGATCGCGGTTGCGGCCGCCGATGGTGGCGCACAGGCTGGCGACGAAGGCGCCCAGCAGCAGTGCGAAGGTCATCCACAGTGCCGAGCGGGCAGCCGCTTTGCGGGCCGCTTCAGCCGCCGCCATGGCCTTGGCTTTCACTTCTGCCGCCGCCTGCTTGGCTTGGGCGTAAATTGCGTCGACACGCTGTTCTGCCTCCGCTTGCGACAGGCCGCTGCGCTTGGCGACCAGTTGCGCCATATAGTTGCGGTCGTCGGCACTGATTTTGCCGGCCGCCAGATCGGCGACCAGGATGCGGGTGATTTCTTCACGCTCCGATGCCGTTGCGCCCTGGCCGTTCGGCGAACGCAGCAGCATGTCGGCGAAGTAGTCGTTCGAGCGCGGATTGTCGGCGACTGCCGATGCGCCAGCGGTGATTGCCGGTGCGGCAGCTGCGCCGGCGTCGATGGTGCCGCTGAGGACAGCGCGCGCGCCGCCGGCCAGTACCGCCACCGTGATCAAGGTCGCCACCGCCCATGCCAACAGGCCGTGCGCGGTGTCGCGGAAGTGGACTTCGTCACCATGGATGCTGGCCCATTTGACGCGCAGCCGGCCGGCCACGTAGCCACCGATGCCGGATGCCGCCAATTGCGTAAAGGCGATCCAGACGATCGCGGCCACGCCCAGCGGCGCCGCGTTGTATTCGTATGGCGAGACCGACGACAGGCCGAGGCCCATGCCGAGCATCAGCAGCAGGAACGAGAGTGCGGCGGCGGCGGCCGCGCCGGCGAAGATGGCGCCCCAGGAGACGCCGGAGGCGTAGCCGTCGTCGCCATCGCGGCTGACGACCGCGCCGGGTGTGAATGGTTGAGTCTGCATGATTTTTCCTTATGATTGTTAAACAACACGGGATCGATCATGCGCCAAGGGGCTCAAGCACAATGTGAGCGCTCGCACTGATGCACTGTTTTCGTGCGGTTTTTGTTACGAGGGTTTACCGGTTTGTAACTTGCCGTATACTTAAAGGTTGATATCGTTTTCAGCCCCTCCGGAAAATCCCTTATGAATTCAGTCGGTCCCAAACAGCGCCTGTCCACTCGTCTTGCCTTTCTTGCCGCCGGCCTGGCCATGTCGGCCTGGGCGCCGCTGGTGCCGTTCGCCAAGCAGCGCCTGGCGCTGGGCGAGGCGGACCTGGGCCTGCTGCTGCTGTGCCTTGGCGCCGGCTCGCTGATGGCGATGCCCGTTACAGGCTTGCTGGCGTCGCGCTTCGGCTGCCGGGTGGTGGTGCTGGTGTCGGGTGCTTTCGTGTGCCTGGTGCTGCCCGGGTTGGCGGTTGCGCCCACGCCGATGCTGCTGGGGGCCACGCTGTTCGCGTTCGGCGCGGCGCTCGGCACGCTCGATGTGGCGATGAACGTGCAGGCGGTGATCGTCGAACGCGAGAGCGGTGGTTCGCTGATGTCGGGCTTTCATGGGTTGTTCAGCGTCGGTGGTTTTATCGGTGCGGGGTTGATGGCGTTGATGTTGTGGGCCGGTTTGAGTCCCGCCGCTGCCAGCGCGGTGGTGTCGCTGCTGGTGGCGCTGTCGCTGATCTCGGCGGCGCCGTATCTGCTGCGCGAGCCGGATGCGGGCGAGGGGCACGGTTCGATGTTCGTGGTGCCGCATGGCGCGGTGATCTTCATCGGCGTGTTGTGCTTCCTGTGCTTCCTGGCCGAGGGCGCGATCCTCGACTGGAGCGCTTTGCTGCTGACGTCCGAGCAGGGGATGGATGCGACCCGCGCCGGTTTGGGGTATGCGGCGTTCGCGATCGCGATGACGGTGGGGCGCTTGACCGGCGATCGCGTGGTGCGCAGGCTCGGTGGCAAGCGTGTGCTGTTGCTGGGCGGGTTGTGTGGCGCGGTGGGATTCTTTGCCGCGGTGCTGGCGCCTTCCGCGCCGCTGGCGCTGGTGGGCTTTTTGCTGGTGGGCCTGGGGGCGTCGAATGTGGTGCCGATTTTGTTTACCGCCGCCGGAAATCAGAGTGCGATGCCGGCGGGGTTGGCGATTGGCGCGATTACCACGCTGGGGTATGCGGGCATCCTGGCCGGGCCGGCGGTGATCGGCTTTGTGGCGCACGCCGCTAGTTTGAACCTGGCCTTTGCGGGCCTGGGTTGCGCGATGTTGATCATTGCCGCCAGCGCCAGATTGGGTGCGGCCAAGGCCTAGATTTTTCCGGCTCCGTGGTCAGGTGCCGGTTTTTCGTTGGCCCTGGCGGATAAAGTGGTCCACCAGCGCGCGGTGCGTCGGCAGGTCCGCCACCGCGCGTTGCGACATTTGCTCGATCATCTGGAACTCCTTGCGCGCTTCGTCGAAGCGCGGCATGGTGCGGGCGTTGGCGTATTGCCTGGTCGGGAACTCCATGCCGTACAGGACGTACTGCCAGCTCGACGGCGGATACATCTCCAGGTCCACCACGAAGTCCATCCGGTGCGGCGGCCGGCTGCGCCACATCGCCAGCTTGTCGCGCAGCGTTTCGGGGATGCTGGCCGGGTCGGTGTTGTCGATCCAGAAGCGGCTGTCGGTGCGCTGCGTGAGGCAGTAGTGCATCTTGACGAAATCGACGATGCGCTCGTAGCGCGCCTTCATCATGTCGTTGTAGACCTTGGCCACCGGTTCCATGTCGCCGCTGTGCGGGAACAGATAGCTGACCAGGTATGCCGCCGTTTCAATCAGGCCGATGCCGGACGATTCGAGCGGCTCCAGGAAGCCGCCGGACAAGCCGACCGCCGCGCAGTTCTTCACCCAGTGCAGTTCGCGATAGCCGACGTTGAGTTTGAGCTGGCGCGGATTGAGCGCGTCGCCGGCGGGGCCGATGTAGCGGCGCAGCACCCGCTCGGCGCTGGCGTCGTCGGTGTGCCGGCTCGAATAGACATAGCCGATGCCGCGCCGCTGGTGCAGGCCGATGTCCCAGGTCCATCCGGCTTCGTGCGCGGTCGATATCGTGTACGAGGGGATGGGCGCGTCCGGACGGTCATACGGCACCTGCATCGCCAGCGCGCGGTCGACGAACAGCACGTCGTTGATGTTGCGGAACGGCGTGCCCAATGCTTCGCCGATCAGCGCCGCGCGGAAGCCGGTGCAGTCGATGTACAGGTCGGCCGTGAGCACGCCGGCCTCCTTCGTGTGGACCGCGCCGATCGCGCCCTGCGCATCGAGTTCGACGCGGTCCACCGTGGCCTGCACATGCTTGACGCCCAGCGATTGCGCGTGGGTGCAGAGCAGCGCGGCGAATTTACCGGCGTCGAAATGGTAGGCGTAGTTCAGCGGCCCCATGAAGTCGGCGTCGTTGGGACGCTTGGGCGCGTGCGAGGCGTCGGCAACGCGCTTTTGCATCGTCGCGGCGGCGGCGAAACCGGCACCCGGCGCCGCCGCGCCCTGCAGCCAGTAGGGCAGCAGTTCCGGTCCGCCGGGACGCTGGCTGGGCAGGCTGAAAGGGTGGAAGTAGTGGTCGTTGCCGACTGTAGCTGACATGCCGGGCGGCCGCACCCAGTCGGTGAATTTGATGCCCTGCTTGAAGGTGGCGTCGCATTCGCGGATGAAGCGGCCCTCGTCGATGCCGATGGCCGCCAGCGTGCCGCGGATCGACGGGAAGGTGCCTTCGCCGACGCCGATGATGCCGATTTCCTTCGACTCGACCAGGGTGACCTGCACGCTGTCGGCGTCCGCGCCGCAGCCGACGGTGCGCGCCAGGAAGGCCGCCGTGAGCCAGCCGGCGGTGCCGCCGCCGACGATCAATACGCGTTTCAAGCCTTGGCGCATGCCCGCCGTTGCGCCGTCTTCCGTCCCGCCACCCGCTGCCGTGTTCATCTTTTCCGCCTCCGCGTCGAGCACGCCGTTTCGCTGATTCCCTCAGGAAATATCAAGCAAACGACGCGCCGATACAATTTTTCGTTTGACATCAGTATTTGGAATTATGTACCATGAAATCGATTTCACAAATAAAGAAAACGATTTCAGACCAACTGAAAACGATTTCACGAAGCACAGCAGTGTTTTTCACGATAAATGGCGATGGCGCTTCTCACAGGCGGCACCGCACCCAAGGAGACTTATGAACCACGTACCGCACACCGGCAAGCGCCTGCTTTCGCCGATCCAGTTGGCCGTCCTCGCTTTGCTGGCCGGCGCCAATGTCGCCCACGCCGCTGGCCAGACCGACCAGGCAGCGCCGGCACCGGCCCCGGCACCCGTGGCGGCCGCCACCCCGGCCGCCAATGACAAAACCAGCAACACGATCACCGAAGTTTATGTTACCGCTACCAAGCGCTCGACCTCGCTGCAAAAGACGCCGGTCGCGGTTACCGCGCTGAACGCCGCCGCGCTCGACGACAACCACGTGCAAACCATCCAGGACGTCGTCAACCTGGTGCCTGGCTTCTCGGCCACCGGCCAGGGCGACCACGGCGTCATCACCATGACCTTGCGCGGCATCGGCAACGATAGCGCCAAGACCGAATACGCCGACCCGGAAGTGGCCACCTTCGTCGACGGCATCTACTCGCCGCGTCCGGAAGGCGCGACCGCGCTGCTGTTCGACCTGGAAGCGATCGAAGTGCTGCGCGGCCCGCAAGGCACGCTGTGGGGCCGCAATTCCACCGTCGGCGCCGTCAACATGCAGACCGTGAAACCGGAAATCGGCAGCAGCGCCGGCTTCTTCGAGGGCGGCTATGGCAACTACGCCCGCATGGGCGCGCGCGGCGGCATCAACATCCCGATCAGCGATACGATGGCCATGCGCGTGTCGTTCGTGCACGAGCAGCACGACGGTTACGTCGATTACCAGAAGGCGCCGAACATCCCGCTGGCGCAGCAGCAAGCCGCCGCCGCGCCGGTGATCGCCGCCTGGAACGCCGCCCACCCGGGCAACCCGATCGCCTTCCAGCCGATCAACCCGAATAACTACGTCACCGGCGGCAACAAGTACAGTGCCCAGGACCAGAGCGCCGCGCGCCTGAGCTTCCTGTGGCAGCCGACCCGCGAACTGAAGTGGAACATCTCCTACGAGCACTACATGGATCGCGGTACGCCGAGCCTGAACCTGTTGCAGGAACAGCGTCCCGGCGAGAAGTTCTGGTCGGGCCTGGTGGACGTGGCGCCGAACGTCGAGCGCGATTCGAACGCCGTGCGCAGCCGCGTCGACTACGAGATCAACAAGGACATCAGCCTGGCCTACATCGCCGGTTACTCCCGCTTCAACGGTTCGTCGACCTACGACCAGGACGCCGGCGCGCGCCTGCCGACCAGCTTCACCAGCGGCGGCAAGTACCAGGCCAACAATACCGTCAATTCCAAGTACAAGAGCTACAGCCACGAGGTGGAAATCCAGTCGACCGGCAAACGCGACGTCGATTGGCTGCTGGGCCTGTACTACGCGAACGAGAACAACGGCATCCGCTTCGACATCCCGATCATGAACGGCACCGAGCAGGGCACGGTCGACTGGCAGGGTTCGTTCATCCAGCCGAAGGAAACGGTCGATTCCAAAGCCGTCTTCGGCCAGACCACCTGGAACGTCAGCGATGCGCTGCACGTGACCGGCGGCCTGCGCTACACGTCGGACAAGCGCCGCAACGTCGGCGGCACCAACAATGGCTGGACCGACTTCACCGCCCCGCAAGTGCCGGTGAGCTCGTCGCTCAATCCGCTGGCGCCCGGCTCGGGCTTCAGCACCTACCAGCGTAACGACGGCAAATTCGAGGATAACAAGCTGACCGGCCTGCTGCGCGTCAACTACGATCTCGACAAGAACAACATGGTCTACGCCAGCGTCGCCACCGGCTACAAGTCGGGCGGCCTGCAGGACGGCGGCGTGCCTTACGGTTCGGAATCGCTGACCAACTACGAAGTCGGCTCGAAGAGCACCTTCCTCGGTGGCGCGGTACGCATGAACAACGCGGCTTACTTCTCGAAGTTCAAGGACTTCCAGTTCAGCGCGCCGATCACCAATCCGGACGGCACCCGTGGCCTGGCTACGAGCAATGCAGAAGGCGCCAATATCTGGGGTCTGGAAACCGAGATCGCCGCCAAGATCACCCCGGTCGACCGCGTGCAGTTCACCGCCGCCTACACCCACGCCAAGTTGAAAAAGCTGATCGGCGGCAGTAACGATTACGTGCTGCCGGCGTGCGCGGTGCCAGGCATCAGCACCTGCTTGGACGTGACCGGCAACACCATGCCGCACTCGCCGAAGTTCAGCGCGCAAGTGATGTACCAGCACAGCTTCCAGCTGGCGAGCGGCACGCTGATCCCGCGCATCAGCGCCCACTACGAAACCGCCAGCTGGCTGAGCGTGTTCAACCTGGGTGAGCCGGATCGTCAGAAGTCGTACACCCGCACCGATCTGGGTCTGCGCTTCGACGCCGATTCGAAATGGTACTTCGATGCCTTCGTCCGCAACGCCGAGGACAAGAACATCAAGACCAGCGCCATGAACGCCAACGGTCCATGGCAGGCACAGTATCTGCCGCCACGTACCTTCGGCATCAACGTCGGCAAGACGTTCTAAGGAATAGCAGTAGTAAAGCGTTTCATGTAGTCCAGTGTTGTCTGTGGTCTTATGGCTCCTCTTCCTACCAAGGTCGAGGGGCTTTTTTTTTATTCCCGGTCGTTAGCGCAGCTTGATCGCGACGGCCATCGTGTCGTCGCGCACGTCGATGGCGGCGTCGCTGAAATCCGGCGGGCCGAACTTGCCGCGCGCGTCGCGGCTGAAGCCGTAGTTTTCGCTGGGGACGCCGATAAAGTTGCGGTCCAGCTTGTCGTTCTGGTTTTCGTCCTGGTAGGCCAGTACCGCCCAGGTGCCTTTCGGCACGTTCTGGATCGTGACGACGGTCTCGTTGGCCTGCGCCGGCGCCGAGCCGCTGTACAGGCAATCCTTCAGAAAGCGTTCCTTGTCGCATACGGCGACATTCACCTTGCCCTTGCCGCCGACGACCGACGAGACCTTCACCTCGATGGTGGCGGCCGATGCCGTGGCGGCCAGCAGGACGGTGGAGATGAGCAACGATGGCTTGATCAGTGATTGCATGGGTTTCCTTTTCATGGGTTTACTTTTCTTGTGCGTTGAATGGCAAAAGCGGGTTGCTGGCGCTGCGGAAAGAGCGGCTATGGTAGGCTGTGTCCATCGCTGCTTTGCTCAGCGTCGCCCACACCGACGGACCGATACGACCCATGATACTGAATACGCTCATCGTCCTGATCACCATTGTATTGATGGAATTGTTTTCTATTGTCGCGCACAAATATGTGATGCATGGTTTCGGTTGGGGCTGGCACCGATCGCACCACGAACCGCGCACCGGCTGGTTCGAAAAGAACGATCTGTACGCCGTCGTTTTCGCAGGCGTGGCGATCGCGCTGATTTATTTCGGTACGGAAGGCCATCATCCCCTCGAATGGATAGGCGCCGGCATGACCGCCTACGGTTTCCTGTACTTCGTCGCGCACGACGGCCTGGTACACCGCCGCTGGCCGTTTCAATACACGCCCCGCGGCGGCTACCTGAAGCGGCTCTACCAGGCGCACCGCATGCACCACGCCGTCGAGGGGAAAGAGGGCGCGGTCTCGTTCGGATTCCTGTACGCGCCGCCGGTCGATGAACTCAAGCGTCAACTGCGCGTGCTGCACGACGGTCCGCTGCGCCAACGTGGTCGGGACGCTGCCACAAGCCCTGCGGACGCGGCGACATCCGCCGAAGACGCGAAGTAAGCGCGCTGGCGCCGCCCTTCGCCAGCAGCCACAGTTTGGTTGCCTTCGACGTCCCGACCCGTTCATCCCAGGCGTGCGCGCCGCGCGCTTTCACGTTGATACCGATCTGCCGGTAGACATTGCGCGCCGTGGCGATGGCCCACGCGCTGCGCAGCGGCAGCGCGATGATGCCCTGGTTGGCGGACGCGTAATAGGGTTCGGCGTAATCGACCAGCCTTGAGGCCACCTTCGCCAGGTCCGCGCGGTGCTTCGGCAATCCCACTTCGTCCAGCGGAATGCCGGCTTCGCGCAGCCATGCGGCCGGCACGTAGCAGCGCCCCATGCGCGCATCCTCGACGATGTCGCGGGCGATATTGGTCAGTTGGAAAGCCAGGCCGAGGTCGCAGGCGCGGTCCAGCACCGTCGCTTTGCTGGCGCCCATGATGGAGGACATCATCAGGCCGACCACGCCGGCCACGTGATAGCAGTAGCGCAGCGTGTCGTCGATGGTCTCATATCTTGCCTGTTCGACGTCCATGGCGAAACCGGCCAGGTGGTCGAAGGCGAAGCGCGGTTCGATCTTGTGGCGCAGCGCCACCTCCTGGAAGGCGGCGAAGGCGGGATCGGACATCTTCTCACCCGCGTAGGCGCGCCGGGTCTGGTCTTCGAGTTCCGCCAGTTTTTCGGCGGCGTCGTCCGGCGCCAGCTCCACCGCGCCGAAGCCCAGCTCCTGGCCGTCGACCACGTCGTCGCAATGGCGGCACCAGGCATACAGCATCAACACGCTGCGCCGCACATCGGCCGGAAACAGCTTGGCCGCCGCCGCGAAGCTTTTCGAGCCGACCTTGATGGTCTGCGTCGCGTGGTCCAGCAAGGCCTCGCTCATCGCCCGAACTCCTCGATCATCAAACCGGCCGTCGCCTTGGCCGAGCCGATCACGCCCGGCACGCCGGCGCCGGGATGGGTGCCGGCGCCCACCAGGTACAGATTCGCCAGCTCGCTATCGCGGTTGTGGGGCCGGAACCAGGCACTCTGCGTCAGGATCGGTTCGAGCGAGAACGCCGAGCCGACGTGCGCATTGAGCTGGTCGCGGAAGTCGAGCGGCGTGAAGATGCGGCTGGTGACCAATTGATCGCGCAGGCCGGGCATGTAGCGGCGCTCCAGGTATTCGAAGATGCGGTCGCGGTAGCGCGGGCCTTCCACCGTCCAGTCGATGTCCGCGTTGCCGAGGTGCGGCACCGGCGCCAGTACGTAGTGGCTGCCGCAGCCCGGCGGCGCCAAGGACGGATCGGTGATGCAAGGCGCGTGCAGGTACAGCGAGAAGTCGTCGGCCAGCGTTTTGCCGCCGAAGATTTCGGTGATCAATTCCTTATAGCGCGGTCCGAAGCAGACGGTGTGGTGCTGCAGCTGGCTGTGATGGTGATTGAGCCCGAAGTACAGCACGAACAGCGAGTTGCTGAAGCGTTTTTTGCGCAGCGAGCCGGCTTCCGACGGGCCGCGCGGATGCTGCGAGAGCAAATCCGCATAGGTGTGCACGACGTCGGCGTTGGACGCCACCGCCTGCGCGGGGAAGTGGCGTCCGTCGGCCAGGCGCACGCCGTTGACGCGCGCGCCGCTGGCCTCGATCGCCGCCACGTCGGCATTGAGCTCGATGCGGCCGCCGATGTCCTGGAACATGCGCACCATGCCGTTGACCAGCGCGCCGGTGCCGCCGCGCGGGAACCACACGCCCCAGCGCCGTTCCAGCGCGTGAATCAGGGTGTAGATCGACGACGTGGCGAACGGGTTGCCGCCAACCAGCAGCGAGTGGAAGGAAAACGCCTGCCGCAGATGTTCGTTCTGGATGAATTTGGAGACGATGCTGTAGACGCTGCGCCATGCCTGCAGCTTCGCCAGCTGAGGCCCGGCCGCGATCATGTCGCGGAACGACAGGAAAGGCACGGCGCCCAGTTTCAGGTAGCCTTCGTCGAACACCGCCTTGGAGTACGCCAGGAAGCGCTGGTAGCCCTGCACGTCGGCCGGGTTGAGCGCGTGGATTTGCCGGTCCAGCGATTCCTGGTCGTTGGCGTAGTCGAAGTGGCTGCCGTCCTCCCAGCACAGGCGGTAGAACGGCGCGACCGGCAGCATCTCGACGTAATCCGACAGGCGCTTGCCGGCGACGGTGAACAGCTCCTCGATCGCCGACGGATCGGTGATGACGGTGGGGCCGGCATCAAAGGTGAAGCCCTGGTCTTCGTAGACATAGGCGCGGCCGCCCGGCTTGTCGCGTTTTTCGAGCAGGGTGGTTTGAATCCCGCTCGCTTGCAGACGGATGGCCAGCGCCAGGCCGCCGAAGCCGGCGCCGACAACCACTGCCTGTTTTGTTTCGTTCATTCGGGTTTCCTGATTTGGTGGGGATGGATTTTGCGTGCGGCCGATATGGCCTGGCCGACCGGCACCGGCGGTTTTCCCGACAGCAGGCGGGCTTTGTCGCCGAACGTTGGACGGCCGGCGTAAAAGCGCGCGATCAGCGGCGCCGGTAAATGGTAAAAACGCTGCATCACGCGCCAGCGGCTGTCGGCATCGCCGGCCAGGAACAGCATGCGGTTGAGCAGCCGGAAAAAGCGCTGACCGCGCCATTCGTGCAGCGCGGTTTGGCGGATGGCGTCGAATAGTGCGGGCGCGCTCAAGTCGTCGAGCGCCGCGATCCGCTCGGCCAGCCGCACGGCGTGCGGCAGCGAATAGCCGGTGGTCGGGTGGAACAGGCCGGCCCGCAGGCCGGATGTCGGTTGCCCGTCCAGGTCCAACCAGAAGTGATCGATATCGCCGGCCAGCACGATGGGCAGCGAGCCGTGCTCCTCGCGGATAATCTCTTCGATGCGCCAGTTGCGCGACGCGGCATAGGCGGCGATGTTGGCGCGCAGCCGTTCCGGTTCCCACACGCCGGTGTCGACGTAATGCGTGTCTTCGATCAGCAGGCGGTCGGGCGCGAAGGGCAACACGTAGACGAAACGGTAGCCGCCTTGCTGCGCGACGCTGGCGTCCATGATGATGGGCGAGGTCAGTCCGTGCGGCGCGGCCAGGCGTACTTCCTGTCCGAGGAAGGTTTGGTAGCCCAGCGCCAGCCGCTCGGACGGACGCGGACCCCGGCCGTCGATGACGGCGCCGGCGTGCAGCACCTCGCCCCCGGCAAGGCGCACGGAGGTGGGGGTCAGGCTTTCTATCCGGGCCGCGAGCCGCAGCGTGTCGCCCAGCGCGGCTTCGATGACGCGCGCGAAATCGTCGGAGGCGATGCTGGCGTAGCCGCCGTCGAGCTTTCTGGCGTGTTCGGGGAAGATGACGTCGTAGTCCGGCCAGCGGGCCGAGACCAGCGGCGCGAGCCACTGCCGCTGCGCCGCATCGAGATCGCTGTCGTGGAACGACCAGGTATGGTTGCCGCCTATCCGGTCGCCCTGTTCGAGCAGCAGGATGCGCAGCGATGGACGCGCGGTCCGCAGCCGCCACGCGATCAGCGCGTTGGCCAGGCCGCCGCCGGCCAGGATCACGTCATACGGCGCGGCGCTCATGCGAGGCCGCTCGCGGTCCGGCGGGCGTCGCTGTCATTTCGCTGGTTCAGGTTCAGCGCTGTTTCGACGATGTCGGCGGCGCGCGGCGTGCCGCCGGCTTGCCCCAGCTGTTCCGATAATCCCGCCAGACGCTGTCCGTATTCCGGTTCAGCGAGCAGCCGCCGCAAGTGCTTGCCCAGTTGCGCCGCGCCGGTAAAGCGCGGCGACGCCCGCAAGCCGATGCCGGCATGGCAGATCCGCGATGCCACGCCCGGCTGGTCGAAGGCGATCGGCAGCGCCAGTATCGGCGTGCGCGCGGCGATGGCGTCCATCGCGGTGTTCAGCCCCGCGTGCGAAATCACGGCGTCGGCGCGGGCCAGCACCGCCTGCTGCGGCGCGAACGCGCACACCGTCGTAGCGCCGGCGGGGCCGGCCCGCTCGATGGCCTGCGCCTGTTGCGGGTTTAAGCCTCCGCAGTGGGCGACCAGCAGTTGAACGTCTATCCCCCGACATGCCTGCGCGATGCGCTTGAACAGCGCAAAGCGCTGGCCCTGCAATGTGCCCAGCGAGGCGAAGATGAACGGGCGGTCCCCGGCGATGGCCGGCATGGGATCGATGCGCGGGCCGGCATGCGACGCGCCACCGGGAGCATGCCGCAGCGGTCCGACATGATGGAAATTCGCAGGCAGCCGCTCGCGCGGAAAATCGAAGGCGGCAATGGTCTGGCTGATTTGCGCCAGCGGCGACAGGCACTCGTGCAGCATGCCGCGCACCGGGATGCCCAGGGCGCGCGATTGCCGCTCGATCACCTTGCGGTGCGGGGACATAAGCCAGTCGTACACCCGGGTGCTGCCTTCATACATTTTCAACGAGCGCTCGTCGGCGCCGAATTGGAACGGCATCACCGGCAGCGGGATGCCCGGTTCGCGATTGACCGGCAGCGCGCAGGCCACCGAGACGAACGGCAGTTGCAGCGCCTCGGCCACCAGTCCGGCCGCCGCCTCCATCTGGTCGCCGATCAGGGCGTCGATGCACAGCGTCGCGATGGCGGCGGGCAGTTCGCGGCACAGCATGTCGGTGGTGTCGGCCATGTCGACGATGACCTTGCGCAGTCCCAGCGGACTGCCCGGATTGGCCGCCAGCCGCAGCGAGGCGTCCAGCGACCCTGGCGGATAGCGGTCGGCGCCGAGCGCGTGGAAGCCGATGCGAGCGTCAGGTATCCAACCGGCGGCGTCGGGCCGGTGCAGGAAGGTGACCCGGTGTCCGCGCTCAATCAACGCCAGCGCCAGCGCCGACAAGGCGTTGAAATGGCTATAGAAGGCCGGGGCGACCACGCCGAAGTGGGCCATGCGATATCCTCTCGACCCGCGCGTTACGGCGCGTGCAGATCGGCGACCGGGCCGGCCTTGCGGAACAGATTCCCGACCAGGAGGCGCGTGCGTTGTTTGCTGCCGATGGCGTCCGTCAGGTAGTCGTCGGCGTCGCGCAGGTGCGCGGCTAGGCGGCGCTGGGTTTTTTCCATGCCGAGGGTGGCGGTGATGGTCGCCTTGCCGGCGTCCTTGCCGACATCCTTGCCGGTCAGCGCGCAGTCGTTGCCCGGGACGTCCAGCAGGTCGTCCTTGATCTGGAACGCGTGGCCGGCGGCCATGGCGAAGGAGCGCAGCGATTGCAGCACGCGCTCGTCGGCCTGGGCGATGATGCCGGCCATTTCCACCGAGAGGCCGAGCAGCACGCCGGTTTTGAGTTCGTTGGTGGTGGCGATGTCGTCGACCGAGCGTTTATGGCCGCCGTGCAAATCCTCGAATTGCCCCCGCACCAGGCCCTGCGTACCGACCGTCTCGGCCAGCGCGCTGACCAGCCGCGTACGGATCAGCGGCGAGATGTCCTGCGTCTGGGAAAGAATATGGAAGGCCCGGCTGAGCAGGGCGACCGACGCCAGGATGGCGACGTTTTCGCCGAACTGGATATGCACGGTGGGCTTGCCGCGCCGCAATTTGGCGTCGTCCATGCACGGCATGTCGTCGAGGATCAGGGAGGCGGCGTGCACCAGTTCGACCGCGCAGGCGGCGTCGAGCAGGGCCGGCGACGAGCAGCCGAGGTCGCGCGCGACCAGCATCAGCAGCAAAGGTCGCATGCGCTTGCCGGTGCTCAGCGCCGCCGCGCGCATGGCCGCGGTCAGCGTGTCCCCGCCATCGTCGGGCAAAAAGTAATGGATACGCTCCTCGAGCTCGCGGCGCAGGTCATCGATCTCGGTTTCCGATGGATCGCCGAGCAGCTCCCGTTTGATGCCGTTGAACCGCAGTGTTTCCGTAACCATGCGCAAGTCCTTGTGCCGATTGACTAATGAATTCCCTTGCGGGCCATCATACCGATGCAAACTTCAACAGACAGGACTTGAGTCAATCGTGCGCGTGCCAACGCACGCTTAAAAGCGGTTCATTTTTTGGACAGCCTACTCCTTATTGTGGAAGGGCGCAAACCACGTGACCAGGAAAGATGGAATCGTCGCCGCCATCACCAGCCAGAAGTAGTGTACATAACCGAGCGCCTGCTGCAAATGACCGCTGATCACGCCGGTGACCAGCATGCACAGGCCCATCAGGCCGGTGCCGAAGGCGTAGTGGGTGGTCGTGTATTTGCCCGGCGCCAATTGCTGCATCAGGTAAATCATGAAGCCGACCGAGCCGAAGCCGAAGAAGAACTTCTCGATCGCCACGCCGGCGCTGATAATCCACAGGCTTTCCGGCTGATAAATGCCCATCAACAAGAACGTGACGTTTGGGATGTTGACCGCGCAGCACAGGATGAACAAGGTGGCCGGCAGGCCCCGCCGCGCGACGAAGATGCCACCGAGCAATGAACCCAGCAGCACGGCGATCAGGCCGTAGGTGCCGTAGATCAGGCCCAGCATTTCGTTCGACAGGCCCAGACCGCCCTTGGCCACCGGATCGACCATGAAGAAGGGGCCGATTTTTTCCAGCAGGCCGATACTGAGGCGGAACACGAACGCGAAGCCGACCATTAGCCAGACGTCGCGCTTCTGGAAGAATGTGACGAAGGAGTCGCGCAGGATGAACGCCGCGTCGGCCACCGACTTTGGTGCGTTTTCGGCCTTGGCGCCGTCCGGCATCACGCGCAGGTGCCACAGCGCGGTGACCACGGTGATGGCGGCGGCGATGAAGAAGATGATGCGCCACGAATCGATCCACGCCGGGCCGAACACGCCGGCCTCGTGGTGGAAGTAGTGGGTGTGCAGCCAGCCGCTCAGGTACACCATGCCGCCCGAGGCGACGATGGGACCGACGTTCCAGCTCAGGCTCTGGATGCCGCAGAACAGCGACTGCGTCTTTGAGTCGAGCGAAGTGACATACACGCCGTCGGAGGCGATGTCCTGGGTGGCGCCGACCAGCGACAGTATCCCGAACAGTAACACCATGATGTGCAGGTAGTTCGGCAGCGACATCGACAGCGCGACGGCGCCGAAACCGATGCCGACGATCAGCTGCGCGCACAGCACGAAGAACTTCTTGGTGCGGTACATTTCAACGAAGGGGGCGAACAGCGGCTTGATGGTGTAGGCCAGGATCAGATAGCTGGCGTATTGCGCCGCCTCGCCGTTGCTCATGCCAAGGTTCTTGAACATGATCGACGTGACGCTGGTGAGCATCATGTACGTCAGCGCCATCGAGAAGTACCCGGTCGGCACCCACAGCATCGGCGTGCCGCGCGCGAACATGGCGCGCAACAGCGATTGCTGCTCGCCGGGGGCGGGGGGCGCCGGCGGCTTCGGATGCTCTTGCGGCGCGGCGGAAGGTGCGGTCTGCATGGTGTCGTCCTCGTTGTTCTCTGTGGAGTGTAGCACTTGGCTCTGCGGCCAATGGATGCTGCCGCGCCGGCACATGGGCCGGCGCGGGGTGGGGCTTCGGTGTGGGTTTACGCCGCGTGCGCGGCTTGCGGTGCGCGCTGCTGCACCAGGTAGTCGCGGTACCACAGGGCGCTGTGCTTCAAGGTGCGCTTCTGCGTCGCGTAGTCGACATGGACGATGCCGAAACGCTTGGCGTAGCCCGAGTTCCATTCGAAGTTATCCAGCAAACTCCAAAGGAAGTAGCCTTGCACGTTCACGCCTTGCAGGCGGGCGTCGTTGAGCGCCTTCAGGTGGCGCAGCACGAAATCGATGCGCGCCTCGTCCGGCACTTCGCCGTCGACGACGGTGTCCGGGTTGGCCATGCCGTTTTCGGTGATGTAGATCGGCGGCAGCTCGTATTCGTCGTGGAGCTTGAGCAGCAGTTCGGTCAGGCCATCCGGGTAGATTTCCCAGCCCATGTCGGTCTTGCCCAGTTTCGCTTCCGGCTGGCGCGGCGGCACTTCGGCGCTGCAGTAGGAACGGAAGTAGTAGTTCACGCCCAGGAAGTCGATGCGGTGCTGGATGTCCTTGAAGTCGTTGGCATGGATATCCGGGCCGTTCTCGCCGTAGGTGTCGAGCGCCAGCTGCGGGTATTTTCCCTTGAAGATGGGGTCCATGAACCACTGCACCGAACGGGCGTATTCGAATTCCGCCATCGCGATGTCGGCCGCGCTGTCGGTGGCCGGGTCGGCGGTCCACTGATTGAGCACGATGCCCAGCTTGGCCGAGCTGCCGACCGCGCGCATCGCCTGCATCGCCAGTCCGTGCGACAGCAGCAGGTGGTGCGAGACCTGCACCGATTTTTTCAGGTCTGTCACGCCGGGCGCGAACTGCGAGTTGCCGTAGCCCAGGTTGGCCGTGCACCATGGCTCGTTGTGCGTCGCAATCGTTTTCAGGCGGTTGCCGAAACGGCGCGCCACTTCGGCCGCGTAGTCGGCAAAGCGGTAGGCGGTGTCGCGATTGAGCCAGCCGCCTTCATCTTCCAGGCCTTGCGGCAAATCCCAGTGGTACAACGTCAGGTGGGCGTCGATGCCCTTGCTTTCCAGTTCGGTCAGCAGACGGTCGTAGAAGGCGAAGCCGGGCTCGTTCCAAGCGCCCTTGCCGGTCGGCTGCACCCGCGACCAGGCCATCGAGAAGCGGTAGGCGTCCACGCCCAGGCTGGACATGATGGCCACGTCTTCCGGATAGCGGTTGTAGTGGTCGCAGGCGACGTCGCCGTTGGTGCCGTCGATGATCTTGCCGGGGGTGTGGCTGAAGGTGTCCCACATCGACGGGCCTTTGCCGTCGGCGGTGGCGCCGCCTTCAATCTGGAAAGCGCTGGTGGCGATGCCCCAGGTAAACGAGGGTGGGAATTGCGTGAAATCGGTCATTTTTGTCGTTCTAGCAGGTTAAATACGGAGCGTGGAGGGCATTTCGACGTTTGAAAACGATTTCACGCCTCTTTTGACGATTAGACCTCAAGTCCCTGTGAGTGTCAATCATTTGCTGATGCAGCTCTCAGTTCAGAGTTTCGACACTGATATAATGCTGCCTCATTATTTATCAGCTTATCCACCAGCTTCCATCATGTCTTCCGAAACCCCTAAAGACGGCCCGGCGCGGCCGATGCTCTACGACCCGACCGAACACCGCATCCGCAGCTTCGTCACCCGCGCCGGCCGCCTGTCGACCGCGCAGGCGCGCGCGCTGGAAGAGCAGGGGCCGAAGTTCATGATCGGCTACACCAAGGCGCCGCTCGACTACGAACAGGCGTTCGGCCGCAAGGCGCCGGTGGTGCTGGAAATCGGCTTCGGCATGGGCGGCACGACCGCGCACATCGCCGCCGCGATGCCGGAGAAGGACTTCATCGGCGTTGAGGTGCACACGCCCGGCGTGGGCAGCCTGCTCAAGCTGATCGACGAACAGGGCTTGACCAATCTGAAGGCGATCCAGCACGACGCGGTCGAGGTGCTGAACCAGATGATCCCGGACGGCTCGCTGCACGGCGTGCATATCTTCTTCCCGGATCCGTGGCACAAGGCGCGTCACAACAAGCGCCGCCTGATCCAGGCGCCGTTCGTCAAGCTGCTGGTGCAAAAGCTGGCCGTGGGCGGCTACCTGCATTGCGCGACCGACTGGGAAGACTATGCGGTGCAGATGCTGGAAGTGCTGGGCGCCGAAGAAGGCCTGCGAAACACCGCCGACGGCTACGCGCCGCAGCCGGCCTACCGTCCGCTGACCAAGTTTGAAAACCGCGGCCTGAAACTGGGCCATGGCGTGTGGGATCTGGTCTTCACGAGGAAGTAGTTATTTGGGCTGCCGGGCCAGCGCCGCGTTGAAGCGTTCGATCACATCGTCCGGCACCATCTTGCTGCACCACAGCCGCCGCTCGGACGTATCCCGATAGATCACGTCCGAGAATTTGCCCTTGTCGTCGCGGCCGGGCAGCTCCACCCAGCTCAGCATGCAGGCCGGTTCGCGGTTGTCCTTTAGCAGCACCAGCTGCTGCTTGGCCGGCGTCTGGCGGATTTCGTAGGCGATGCCTGCGGCGGCCAGCGCCTCGGTCACCGGCTTGGCCGCGTCCCCGGCCAGCTGGCCTTGCGGCGTGGTGTAGTGCACCCCCGCGCGTTCGCTGTAGTGCACGATCAAGGTCTGGCCGGCGGCCGCGCCGCCCGCCATCGCCAATGCAATCGACACCAGTGCGGCCAGTGATTTCATCACGCCTCCAGCGTCTCCATATCCAGCACCACCACATACGAGAGGCGGCCGTTCTTCCACACGCCGCCACCGCGCACCTGCGCGTCGCAGGTGGTGATCCGGTCGGCGACTTCCTCGCGTTTCAGGTTGGCGCGGAAGGCCAGCGAGGCTTTCTGCGACAGGTAACCGGCCATGCGGCCGTCGAGGAAGACGGCGACGGCGGCGCTTTCATACGGATTGGCGTCGTCGGGCACCAGGGTGGCCAGATACGGCACCCTGGCCGGCTGGTCGCCATGGTCGCCGGCCAATTCCTTCAGCGTGTTCTGGTAGCGCGATTCGTTGACCACTTCCACCAGGAAGCGGCCGTCGTCGGACCAGTGCAGCGCCGCCGGCGCGTTCGGCAGTGCCGGCTCGTACGGCGTCGCCGGGCGCGGTGGCAGCACCATCGGCTTGGCGGGATTGGTCTTGATGATCGCGTAGAC
This sequence comes from Oxalobacteraceae bacterium OTU3CINTB1, assembly GCA_024123955.1. Classification (NCBI taxonomy): domain Bacteria; kingdom Pseudomonadati; phylum Pseudomonadota; class Betaproteobacteria; order Burkholderiales; family Oxalobacteraceae; species Oxalobacteraceae bacterium OTU3CINTB1. The sequence continues at coordinate 6,647,725 of CP099652.1, read as the reverse complement.
CACCAGCGCGGTGGCGACGATGATCAACAGGGAGATGGCGAATTGCATGGCGGGTCTGTTCAAGTGCTGGCGTGTGAGGCCGACATCTTAACGCATGCCCTTGGCCTGATACACAATTTTGCCGCCCACGACGGTCTGCAGCACCTTGATGTTGGCGATGTCCTGTGCCGGGATGGTGAAGAAATTCCGGTCGAGGACAATCATGTCGGCCAGCTTGCCCACTTCCAGGGAACCGGTCAGCGCCTCCTGGCGCAGCGTGTACGCCGCGTTCATGGTGATGGCGCGCAGCACGGCGGCGCGCGGCATGCCGGGTTGCTTGCCCAGCCGGCCGGCGTATTCCTTGCCGGCGTCCGGGGCGGCGGTACGGGTCACGCCCACCTTGAGCGCGAACCATTCGTCCAGCGGATCGACCGGCCAGTCGCTGCCATAGGCGATGCGGGCGCCGGCGTCGAGCAGCAGCGCCTGCGGTTGCACGGTGGCGTAGCGCGCCGGCCCCATATAGTCCTTCAGCGCGCCGACGGTGTCCGGCGCCGGTTTGGCCCACTGGAACGACAGCACCGGCGTCACATCGAGCTTGGCGAAGCGCGGATAGTCCGCCGGGTCGACGATTTCGTCGTGCGCCAACGCGGGACGCACGTCCTTGCCGGCCGGCGTGGAGCGCAGGTATTCGATCGCGTCCAGCGTTTCGCGCACGGCGCGGTCGCCGTCGACGTGGATGTGCGGATCGATCTTCGCGTTGGCCAGTTCCGTCAGCGTGGTCCGCAACGCGTCCTGGGTGAAGTAGCTTGGCGGGCCGTTGCTGGCGCCGGGCTGCCAGTCCGGCCGGTCGGCCGTGCCCTTGTTGACCAGGTAAGGCTCCAGCATGGCGCCGGTGAAGGCGGGCGCGGAGATCACGCCGTCCATGAACAGTTTGGCGTGGCGCACCTGCATCGACGGCGCCACCGTGGCCGGGCCCTGGTCGAATTGTTTTTGCTGCTTGAGCAGCTCGGCGACGGCGCTTTGCGGCGTGGCGCCCTTGTCCAGATCGACCAGCACCGCGAAGTGCGCGCGCGCGGTCAGCTTGCCCTGTTTGTGCAGGTCGGTGAAGGCGGTCATCGTCTCCGGATCGGTGTAGGCGTCGAGGAAGGAGGTGATGCCTTGCTGGCGCATCGCCGCCAGCGCGGCGGTGGACGCGGCCAGGTTCTCGGCCACGGTCAGCGGCGGCAGCAGGTTCATCGCCATGTCCTGGGCGGCATCCTCCAGCAGGCCGGTGGCGTTGCCGCCAGCGTCGCGGGTGATTTTTCCGCCGGCCGGATCCTTGGTGTCGCGCGTGATCCCGGCCAGTTTGATCGCCTTGGAATTCAACTGCACGGAGTGGCCGAAGGACGAGCGAACGAGCACGGGGCGGTCGGTCTTCAGCGCGTCCAGGGTGGCGGCGGTGGTTTCCACGCCATCGGGCAGCATCCCTTGCTGGAACCAGTTGACCACCACCAGCCAGCGGTCTGGCCCCGAGGGTTTGGCGCTGCGTTTGTCGTTGTCGATGCAGGCCTGGATGCGCGACTGGAACTGGGCGACGGTCAGCGCCTGATAATCGAGGCTGCAATTGAGCAGGCGGCTGCCGCCCGATTGCGGATGCATATGGCCGTCGACCAGGCCTGGCATCAGCATGCGGCCTTTCAGATCGACGACTTTGGTAGCCTTTCCGGTCAGCGGCTGGACGCCGGCGTTGTCGCCGACGTAGACGATGCGGCCGGCGCGCACGGCCAGCGCCTCTTGCACGCTGTCCTTGGCGTCGACTGTGTAAACATAGCCGTTGCGATAGACGGTATCGGCGGGTGGTTCGGCGGCGTATGCCGAGTTTTGCGCGGAAACAGCCGCCAGTATTGTCAGTCCTGCGAAATAAGCCCTGCTGGTCATGCATCCCCCGGGTTATGCGGCCTCCATCAGTTTGGTGCGCGGCGCCAGCGGCAGAAACGCCAACAGGTTCCCCGCCAACACCAGCGCCAGCCCGCTCAAGGCCAGCGGCGTCCAGTGGTAGCCTTCGTAAATGGTCGATATGGTCAAAGCCACGATGGGGAATAATACCGTGGAATAGGCCGCGCGGTCCGGTCCTACGCGGCCGACCAGCAGCAAATACGCGGTGAACCCGATCACCGAGCCGGGAATGGCGAGGTACAGCAGCGCGCCAAGGTAACGCGGTGACGGATCGAGCGCGAACGGCATGCCCATCGCGAGGGAAGTTCAGGCAAAACTGCCGCAGTGGCGGCGCCGCCGTCGATGGCACATGAACGGTCAGGCGGCTGCGGGTTTTTCCCACGAAAAGCCCGGCGCGTAGACGTGATAGCCGTCGAAGTCGCCCTTGCCGATGGCCACGCCACGGCTGCGCGCGATCGCGTACACCATGCTCAGGTGGAAGTAGAAATTTGGCAGGATATACAAATTCAGATATTCGTCGGCCGGCAGCGCCAGGTCGGCGAAGCCCGCGCGATCGCGGCAGATGCGGTCCGCGGGTCCATTGAATTGCGACGGCGGGATGTCGGCGATAAAGCGCATCGTCTCGACCACCTGCCACTGCAGCCCGGCGAACGAAATTTCGTCGCCGTTGAAGCTGACCACCGGCACCCCGGCCAGCGGGCAGCAGCCGCGCAGCGCGAAATTAGCGGTCGCCCGCACATGCTGCGCGAACGGCAGCATGTCCTCGTGCAGGCGCGCCTCCAGCAGACCGCCACCGACTTCACCCTCGGCCGCCTCGATCTTGCCCAACATCCCGCACAACTGCGCGAGCGAACGATGAAACACGGCGGACGGATGCATGCGTTACTCCATTTCGCTGATCATGGCGACGATCTCGTCGCCGTAGGATGCCAGTTTTTTCTCGCCGACGCCGGAGATGCCGCGCAGGTCCGACAGGGTGGTCGGCCGCGCCTTGGCGATTTCGCGCAAGGTCGCGTCGTTGAAGATGATGTACGCCGCCACGTCGTGCGCGCGCGCCGTCTCGACCCGCCACCAGCGCAGCTTGTCGAAGATGGCCTGTTCGCCGGTCGACAGGTCGCTCTCCACATAACCCTTGGAGGCGCGCCCGGCGCTTTTCTGCTTGACCGGTTTCTGGTACTGCCGCAGCTGCACCTTTTGCCCGCCCTTGAGCACCGGCCGCGCCGCGTCGGTCAGCTTGAGCGAGCTGTATGACTCGTGGTCGACCGTCACCAGTCCCAGCGCGATGGCCTGGCGCAGGATGGCGCGCCATTCCTGCTCGCTGCGGTCGGCGCCGATGCCGAACACCGACAGCGAATCGTGGTGCCAGGTCTTGATGCGTTCCGTCTCGACCCCGCGCAGCACTTCGATCACGTGGCCGGCGGCGAAGCGCTGGTCGACGCGGTACACCGCCGACAGCAGCTTTTGCACCGGCACCGTGCCGTCGAAGGACACCGGCGGAATCAAACAGGTGTCGCAGTTGCCGCACGGGCCGGAGCGCTCGCCGAAGTAGTCGAGCAGGCGCACGCGCCGGCAGCTCAGCGTTTCGCACAGTCCCAGCATCGCATCGAGCTTGTTGCCCAGCACGCGTTTGAAGGTTTCGTCGGCCTCCGATTCGTCGATCATGCGCCGTTGCAGCACCACGTCCTGCAAGCCGTAGGCCATCCAGGCGTTGGCGGGGGCGCCGTCGCGGCCGGCGCGGCCGGTCTCCTGATAGTAGCCTTCGATGCTTTTCGGCAGATCCAGGTGGCAGACGAAGCGCACGTCCGGCTTGTCGATGCCCATGCCGAAGGCGATCGTGGCGCACATGACGATGTTTTCTTCGCGCAGGAACTTGGCCTGGTTGGCCGCGCGCTTGGCGTGGTCCATGCCGGCGTGGTACGCCATCGCGCGCACGCCGTTTTCGTTGAGGAACTCGGCGGTCTCCTCGACCTTCTTGCGCGACAGGCAATAGACGATGCCGCAATCGCCGCCGTGTTCGGTGGTGATGAAGTCGAGCAGTTGCTTGCGGCCGTTGGCCTTTTCAACGATCTGGTAACGGATGTTGGGGCGGTCGAACGACGACACGAACTGCATCGCGTCGCCCAGTTGCAGGCGGTGGACGATCTCGGCGCGGGTTTGCGGGTCGGCGGTGGCCGTGAGCGCGATGCGCGGCACGTTGGGGAATTGCTCGTGCAGCACTGACAGCTTGATGTACTCGGGCCGGAAGTCGTGGCCCCATTGCGAGACGCAATGCGCCTCGTCGATGGCGAACAGCGCGATCTTCGATGCCTGGAACAGGTTGAGGCAGCGGTCCGTCATCAGCCGCTCGGGGGCGACGTAGACCAGGTCGATCTCGCCGGTGCGCACCAGGCGCTCGATGCGCTGGGCTTCCTCGTAGGTCTGGGTGGAGTTCAGGAAGGCGGCGCGCACGCCGACCTCGGCCAGCGCGTCGACCTGGTCCTGCATCAGCGCGATCAGCGGCGAGATGACCACGCCGACGCCGTCGCGCACCAGGGCGGGAATTTGGTAGCACAGCGACTTGCCGCCGCCGGTGGGCATCAAGACCAGCGCGTCGCCGCCGCCGCTGACGTGGCCGACAATTTCCGCCTGCTGGCCGCGGAACGCCGGATAACCGAACACGGTTTGCAGCAGGTCGAGGGCGCGTTCGTTATTTTCCTGGTGATTCATGATGCCACTGCAACTACTCAAAAAGTTAGTCCTTCCAGACGATCACGCCAGTGTAACCTGTGATGAGCACCAGCAGGCCAAAAGCGATGCGATACCACGCAAATATCGTGAAAGTATGGGTGGCGATATAGCGCAGCAGCCAGCGCACGCAGAAGAACGCCGAAATAAAGGCTGCCACGGTGCCGAGGGTAAACATCGGCAGGTCCGACACCGACAGCAGCGCGCGCGCCTTGTACAGCGAGTAGGCCGAGGCGATCAGCAAGGTCGGAATGCCGAGCAGGAAGGAAAACTCGGTGGCCACCTGGCGCGACAGGCCGAACATCATGCCGCCGATAATGGTCGCGCCGGAGCGGCTGGTGCCTGGAATCAGCGCGAACGCCTGGGCGATGCCCATTTTTAAGGCATCGAGCGGCGTCATGTCCTCGACCGAGTGCACGCGCACGCTGACCGGGTTGGCGGCCGCATGGCGCTCGACGAGCAGGATGATGACGCCGCCGACGATCAGCGCGATGGCCACCGGCACCGGCTTGAACAAATAGGTCTTGAGCAGGTTGCCGAAGATCAGGCCCAGCACGGCCAGCGGCAGGAAGGCGATGCCGATGTTGAGGACGAAGCGCTGCTGGGCGCGGTCCGAGGTCACGCCGGCGAAGGCTTTTGCGATGCGGGCGCGGTATTCCCAGCAGACGGCAAAGATGGCGCCGGCCTGGATCACGATTTCAAAAACATTCATCTGTTCTTCCATGCCCTGAAAGCCCAGAAGGTGCTCGGTGAGGATCAGGTGGCCGGTGGAGGAGATCGGCAGGAATTCCGTGAAACCTTCCACGAGGCCCATGATGATGGCTTTTAGTGCGAGAACAATGTCCATGTAATTAAGTAGTTACGCGAGGGAGTTTGAGGGAGTTACTGCGAAGTGCTTACCGCCGGGGTCGAAGCTTACCATGTTCGGCGTTGTCTTTTCGTAATCTAACTCAACCGTAATCCGATTTGTGCGATGCGGCATAAAAAATCCCGCCGGACGCCCGTTTGGCGGACGCGCGCTCTGCGTGAGGCCGTTGTGGGGCAGCCTGGGGCGTGTTGCAGCGCATCGCGAAGATGCCCGTGAGATAACGTTTGGCGTCAGCGCAGCCGCAGCAGGCGGGTCATTTCGCCGCTTCTCTCGAGCGCGTCGAGGGCGGCGCTGACCTGTTCCACGGTGACGCGGCCCTTGCGCGAGACCGCGCAACCGCTCTTGACCTCGCTGACGACGAGCAGGTTGTAGCCGGCCGCCAGCTCGCCGTGGGGGAACTGCTTGTCGATCGACTGGCCCGTGGTCAGGAAATAGTCGAAGCGCCCGGCCTGCCACTTGCGCACCGTCAGGTTGAGCGACGGCGCGTCGTCGCGCACGAAGTCGGCGCCGAGCTTTTGTTCGATGTCCGGATAGTGGAAGCCAAGCACGGTGCCGACGGTTTTGCCGCGCACCGCCTCGATCGACGCCGGGGCCGGCACCCGCTTCGAGGCGATCAGTACTTCGGAGGTGGGAATGAAGGTGCGGCTCCAGTTGAAGTCGCCCTTGAACCAGGCCGGCAGATAACCGCAGACGACGTCGCCGTCGCCCGATTCGAGCGCGCTGGTCATGCGCTTGCGCGGCAAGCCGACGAATTGCACCGGCATGCCCAGCTGCTTGCCCAGCGCGTTGCCCAGTGCCTCCTGGAAGCCGCCCTTGCGCGGACCGGACTGGGCGGGCGCGTCCTCGATCTTTTGCACGAAGCGCAGCGTGCCTTTGGCCGGCGCCGCCGTCGCCGCAATCGTCATCGATGGCTGCGCCGCCAGCAGCGCGGCGGCGAGCAGGGGAAGGAGGGGAAGTAGTGCACGGAGTGGTGCGGTCATGCGGCGTGCCCTGAGATGTCGACTTGCCAAAAGGTAGCCCATTCCCGGCGCCCAGTCAATCGAATGCAGGCGCGAATGAGCGCTCCATCTCGTCGATCTCTTCGCGCAGCCAGGCGCTGAAATGGGCAACCTTGCTCATTCCGCGCTTTCCGGGGTTGACCAGCAGCCGGTAGCCGCGCCCGTAGGTGGCGGTGAAGCCGGGAATCATCTTCAGCGCGCCGCTGCGGATGTCCTCGTAGGCGATCGTGTAGTGGGTCAGGCCGACGCCATGGCCGGCCAGCGCCGCCTGCACCAGCACAGCCGCGTTGGTGTAGGAGCGCGAGAAGTCGTGCTTGCCCTTGAGCAGGCCGTGATCGCGCAGCAGCATGATCCAGTTGTCGGTCGAATCCTCGTACAGCAGCGGAAAACGCCGCAGGTCGGCCGGGGTCAGTTCCGCCTGGCCGGGCGCCCGCAGCGACGGGCTGTAGACGGCCACCAGCCGCACGTGGAACAGGAAATCCGGATCTTCCTTGTCGACGTCCATGATGCGCAGCGCGACGTCGGTGTTGTCGTCGTTGAGATCGACCAGCCGGTCGGTCGAGTCGATGCGGATGTCGAGCTCGGGATACAACTTGGTGAAGCGGTCGATGCGTTGCACCAGCCATTTGATCGCCAGCGAGTGGGTGGTCGAGATGCGCAGGATTTTTTCTTCGTCGCCGCCGCGCAGCGCCTCCACCTTGGCGCGCAGCTCGCCCAGCACACGGCGCACCGTCACCGCCAGCTCCTGCCCCTTTTCCGTCAGCGTGATGTGGCGCGGGTGGCGGATGAAGAGCTCAAAGCCGAGCGCGGCCTCGAGCTGCTTGACCTGCAGGCTGATCGCCGCCGGCGTCTTGTGCAGTTCCTCCGCAGCCAGTTTGAAGCTGCCCCAGCGGGCGGCGCAGTCGAAGTCGACGAGCCCGGACAAGGAGCGCAACGGTTTGTTCATGAGATCCTGAGGCTAAGTTTTTCTTATGCATCAATCGAAAATAACTCGTTTGATCGAGCGGGCATGCGGGATGAAAATATACCCCATACGCCGAAACGTCGCCATGACTAAGTTTTGTTGATGGGGGAGGGCGTTCACGACCATTCAGGAGTCAGCCATGTCCACGTCCACGATACCCAAGCACCAAGCCGTCGATCACGCCTCGTTCGAAGTACTCACGCCCGAGTTTCGCGCGCGGTTTGTTGCGCAACTGATGAAGATATTGGCGCAGATGGCGCGGCGCTGAGGCTTGCGCAGGATGCTCGAACGTTACTTGCTTGTGGTCCGGCTAATTGGACGAATTCGCGGTTTTTTGTACGTGATCGCCGCGTGACGCTTATCTAAAACGAGGCGTGAGTTTGCCATCCCGGGTGACTATGCCAGCTTTTATGGCTATCTCCGCCGCCTGGTTTGCCGTCATCGCGTACGGATTTTTTGCTGGGGCTGCAACCGACGCCACCTTCACGCCGTATCGCTTCGCAACGGACTTGACGACAGCGGAAAACTTATCCTGCTGCGTTGGCGTTGAGCGCACGCCATTATCCCGCAGCAATTCCGCTTTGGGAAAAACCTGCCGCCGGTCGCTCGACTTCGTTCTGGTCTTTGGAGTAGTCATGATCTGATTCTCCCACAGTGAAAAGAGCGACGCAATTCCCGCGCAGCTTTGCCGTAACTGCCGTGACCAAATAACTTCTTCGGGTCGACAGTGTCACCGCGCTAGGCCGGCGCGGTGGCGCGCTCCAACTCATCCAGCCACAGCATCGCCTGCTCGCGGCTGGTGCCGCACATTTCCTCCGACGGCTGCAAGCCGCCACAGCAGGCCGGGCGCTCGGGCTTGCCGAAGATGCCGCAGCGGTTGTCGTCCTGAAGCTGGATGCAGCGCACACCGGCCGGCTTGCCGTTGGGCATACCGGGGATGGCGCTGGAGATGGAGGGGGCGGTACAGCAGGCGCCACAGTTCGGACGGCATGCCATCGCCGATGTGGTCGAGGTCATAGGGCCGGTATTTTACCCGGCTTTGCCGGCGGCCAGCCATTTTCCGACCTGGCCGGCGACCCAGGCGCCGTCGTCCAGCGGCAGGTCGTGGCCGGCGTCGGGATGCTCGCGATGCTCGGCTTGCCAAGCCTCTGCCAGCCGGCGCGAGCAGCGCGGATCGACCAGCTGGTCGCCGGCGCTGCTCAGTACCAGCAGCGGCACGGCGGGCCGCGCGGCCGGGGCGCGGAAGCGCGCGGCCGACCACAGCTGGCGCAGCGCGTTGGCGCGCGTGACGGGAAACTCGCGCTGGTAGCCCAGCCAGCGGTTTAGCAGGCCGGCGCCTTCGGCGGCGTCGCCGTGGCGGCTGGTCAGGCGCAGGATCAGCCGCTCCTGATCCTCGACGCCGCCGTCGAGCAACTGGCGGACGATGGCGCCATAGTTTTGCCAGCGCAGCCGCTCGTGGAAGCGGCTGTAGGGACGCATGCTGGTGTTGATCAGTACGCAGCGGGTCAGCTCGCCCGGATGGCGGCTGGCCCATTCCACCGCCACCATGCCGCCCAGCGACAGCGCCAGCAGCGAGTAGGGCGGCGGCAGGCCGCGCGCCAGCAGATCCTGGCGGCAGAACGCCACCATCTCCGCCACCGTGGTCGGACTGCGCAGCGCGTGCCGTGTGCCGTTGCCCGGCAGGTCGGGCGTGACGACGTCCACGCCCACCACCGTCTCGGCCAACTGGTTGGGAAAGCGGCCCCAATGGCGCTGCTCGCGCATCAGCCCGCGCAACAGCACCCAGGTGCCCGCGTCCTCGGTCATGTGTGATACCACTGCGACAGCGCGCGCCGGTGCTGCACCTTGCGCGCCAGGCCCTCCGGCATCCAGCGCCCATGGCTGTTGGCGGCCCGCATAAGGAAATCGAACCAGATCAGGTGGCGTCGCAGCACCCGCTGCAAGCGGTGCGCCGCCGTCGGATTGAAGAAGGCGACGCGGTCGAAGATCTGGCGCGGATTTTTCTTCACCCACAGCCACGAACCCATCTCCAAGGTCAGCGGCAGGAACGCGCGGTCGCTGCCGGTGGTGCCGTTCAGGTACAGGTAATCCCACAGGTCGCCATGGGTGCGGTACTGGCGGCTTTGCGGCTCGAACACGTAGTTATGATTGGGATAGCTCTGGGTGAACAACTGTTCCAGCGCGCCGATGTCGGCCAGGTGCGGAATCGGCGTGGCCGTGTGGGCGTGCGGAAACCAGATGCGGTCGCGCAGACCGAAGCCCGAGTGGCAGTCGAGCGCCATGCTGAACTGGCGCGTGAGCAGCTCGCGCGAGACCAGGTCGCAGACGGCCTGGCTTTCCGGCTCCATCGGCGCGCCGTCGACGCCGCGATACCACGGCAAATGGTGGCTGTAGCGCTGGCCACCGAGCATGAACGGGACTTTTTCCACTGCGCTCAGCGGCGCGTTGCGCATCAGGTCGACGCCCTGCGGGTTGCAGCGCGTGGCCTGCCACATGCCGCCGGGATTGACCAGCGGCATGAACACCAGCCGCATCGATTCGAGTTGCTGGTGCAGGGTGCTGTCCCAGCGCAGCCGCGCCAGCAGGCTCTCCAGGAACGACAGGATCACTTGCGTGCCGATCCGCTCCAAGCCGTGGATGCCGCCGAAAAAGCCCAGCGCCGGCACGTCCGGACTCGGGTTGCCCAGCGCGATCGTGTAGACGGGGAACTGGCGGCCGTCCATGGCCACCGTGCAAGGGGCGTTCACTTCCAGATGGCGCCCGCCTTCGTCGATCAGACGTTTCAGGGTGATCAGTTCGGGCAGGTTCTTCTCTGGCATGGGCGGACGCAGGTGGGAATATGGCAGCTAGTGTAGCCGATGTGCCCGGTTTCGCCGTGCCCGCACGGAACGATATTTTCAGTCGCGTAAGGGCGCGCACACCGCCACCAGCTGCGCGCGCAGCCAGCGCTGGGCTGGATGGGCGTCGTTGCGGCGGTGCCAGTGCAGCACGAACGGCACCGGCGCCAGGTCCAGTTCGGCCGGCAGCGGCAGCACGGCCAGCGCCGCGCGCAAGCCGCTGGCCCGCACCACGCCCGCCATCATGGTGGCCAGCACGTCGCTGGCGGCGACGATCGCCGGCGCGGCGTACATCTGCGGCAGCGTGATGGCGACGTCGCGCGTGCGGCCCAGCTGCGCCAGCCGCACGTCCACGTGGCCGACACCGTCCCCCTCCGGCGACACCAGCAGGTGCCGGTGCGCCAGGAAGGCCTCGAGCGGGACGGTCTTGTCGTTCGCCAGCGGATGATCCTTGCGCGCCACGCAGACGAAGCGCTCCTCGAACAGGGGCGTGGTCGGAATGCGCGGCGTGCTGCCGCCCGGCACGCCGATGGCGGCGTCGACCTCGCCGGCGTCGAGCAGGGCCAGCGCGTCCTCGCGCGCGGTGAAGGCGCGCACCCGCAGCGTCACGCCCGGCGCCACGCGCGCCAAATGCCGCAGTAGCGGGGGCAGCACGACGAAGGCCGGATGGTCCGACAGCCCCAGGGTCAGGCGCAAGGTCGATGTCGTCGGGTCGAAGGCCTGGGTGAAGTCCAGCGTGCGCTGGATGCTGGCCAGCGCCTCGCCCAGCGGCGCGGCCAGTTCCAGCGCGCGCGGCGTCGGCTGCAGTCCGGCCGCGCTGCGCACGAATAGTTCGTCCTTCAGCAGCAGCCGCAGGCGGGCCAGCGCCGCGCTCATGGCCGGCTGCGTGCGGCCGATGCGCACGCCGGCGCGCGTGACATTGCGCTCGCACATCAGCGCGTCGAAGGCAACGAGGAGGTTGAGGTCGATTCCATGTAAATCCATGGCATGGATATTACTGTATATCCATTATCGATTGGAATTGCGCGCGCGGCGCCGCTACAGTGAAGGTCTCCATCACCAAACGCAAAGCACACCATGACCATGCAAGACAACGGCCTCACCCTTGCTCAACAGCAAGCCATCGAAAACCTTTACGGCGCCTTCAACGACAAGCATCCCGACCTGCTCGACCAGGCGCTGGCGGTCGATTGGGAAGACATTCCGCTGGGACCGGACCAGCAGCCCGGCCTGGCTGGGATGAAACCGGTGATCGCTCTGTTCACCACCGCTTTCCCGGACGTGAAGATCACCATCCTCGACATTTTCGGCCGCGATGGCCACGCCGCCGTGCGCGCGCAAATCACCGGCACGCATAGCGGCGAGTTCTTCGGCATCGCGCCGACGGGCAAGCCGATCGCCATCGCCATCCACGAATTTCACCACCTGTCGGCCGACCGCATCACCCGCACCTGGCACCTGGAAGACTGGTTCGGCATGCTCAATCAGGTGGGGGCGTGGCCGTCCAAGGCGGTCTGACCACTTGAAATTGTGGTCTGATAGGTAAACGTTTAATTAGTGCTTGACGTAATCGTCGACCTTGCCTAGCCTTCGTATCGGAGACTCATTACCGATATAAATAGAAAGGTTGACAATGAAGCATTTATCCAGCCGATTGACCCTGCTGGTAGCCGCTGTCCTGGCCGCCGGCGCCGTTCACGCGGACGGCCCGTTCCGCAATCCCGACAATAAAAGCGCCAACGACGCCGGCGAGGGCACCTATCCGGTTCCGTACAAAAAGCCGACCGAGGCCGAGATCGTCGGCGCGCTCGACCGCGTGCGCGGCTACATCGACAGCATCACGCCGACCCGCATCGTCGACAAGGCGACCGGCAAGCCGATCACCGACCTCAAGAAGCCGGTGGCCGGCGCCGTGTTCGAGAACTCGCCCGGCGACTTCGGCCTGATGGTGTACGAGATGGGCGTGATCCACTCGGGCCTGCTGAAGGCGGCCGAGGTCACCGGCGACAAGCGCTACAGCGACGTCACGCGCCGTCACCTGCAATTCTTCAAGGACACGCAGCCGTATTTCCAGGCGCAGGAAAACCAGTTCAAGCTGGGCCGCGCCAACAGCTTCACCCGCTTCCTGGAACCGCGCTCGCTCGACGACAGCGGCTCGATGTGCGCTGCGCTGGTGCGCGCGCGCTTCGCCAAGGTCGGCCCGGACCTGAAGGGCATGATCGACACCTGCAGCGGCTATGTGCAGAAGAAGCAGTACCGCCTCGACGACGGCACCTTCGCGCGCCAGCGTCCGCAGGCCTCGTCGCTGTGGGCCGACGACATGTACATGGGCATTCCGGCGCTGGCCGAGATGGGCCACCTCACCGGCGACAAGGCCTGGTTCGACGACGCCGCCTCCAATGTGCTGACGATGGCCCAGCACCTGTTCAACGAGCGCAACGGCTTGTTCACGCACGGCTGGAACGCCAACAACCCGGACGCGCCGCGCTTCTACTGGGCGCGCGCCAACGGCTGGGCGGTGTTGTCGATGAGCGACCTGCTCGACGTGCTGCCGAAGGACCATCCGGCCTATCCGAAGGTGCTGGCCCAACTGCGCGCCAGCCTGCGCGGCATCGCCGAGCTGCAGTCGGGCACCGGCCTTTGGCACCAGATGCTCGACCGTAACGACTCCTACCTGGAAACCTCGGCCACCGCGATCTTCGTCTACGTCTACGCGCACGCGATCAACCAAGGCTGGATCAGCCCGACGACCTACGGCTCGATCGCCCAGGCCGGATGGGTCGGCCTGAGCACGCGCATCAACGCCAAGGGACAAGTGGAAGGCACCTGCGTCGGCACCACGTTCGCCAGCGACCAGGTGTATTACTACAACCGCCCCGTCAGCGTCGACGCGATGCACGGCTACGGTCCGGTGCTGCTGGCCGGCGCCGAGATGGTCAAGCTGCTGAAAAACCCCGCCATCGACATCCAGCACAAGCTGCGCACCTACCACTACATGCCGCGCGAGAGCGGCGCCAAGATCAGCGAGCACTGATCTGTTAGATGTAGCGTGGCCCGGCCTGGTCCACGCTACCACTATCGCTTAGCTGCGGTACAGCGGGTTGGAGGCGACGTAGACGGTGACCTTTTTATTGAAGGTGCCGGCCGGCGCAATCTTGCCCAGGTCGAACGACGTCTCTTGATGCAAGGTCTGGAAGTGCCAGGTGAAGCTGGCGCCGTTGACCTTGAATTCCACGGTTTCGCCATTTTCCACGCGCACGTGCTTGGTCATTTCCGAGATCACGATTTGGCGGTGGGCGCCGGCCGCCGGCGCGCTGGTGCCGTATTTGGCCGTGCCGGCGGTGGTCGCGAAAGCGGTGGCGGTCGTTGCGAACAGGGCGGCGACCAGGGCTGCGGTGCGGATCGATTTAAACATGGTGGTGTTCCTTCAAATTGTGCGGCGGTTGAGTCCATTCGTGCGGACAGGTTTGCCGGCAGCATTCGATTTGCTGCCGATGAACACAGTATGGGGATGTTGTCGACACCTAAAATCTGCCGACCGGGGGGGAGGGCGTATGCCGGGCGGCATATGAAGGCAGTAGTGCATGAGCTCGCTTTTGTCGTCGCGCACCGAGGAGCAGGCCAGCTCGCTGGAGGAAACCGCGTCGTCGATGGAGGAGATGACCTCGACCGTCAAGCAGAACGCCGACAACGCCCGGCAGGCCAACCAACTGGCGATCACGGCCTCCGACATCGCCACCAAGGGCGGCGCGGTGGTGGCGCAAGTGGTCGAAACCATGGGCTCGATCAACGCGTCGTCCAGCAAGATCGTCGACATCATCGGCGTGATCGACGGTATCGCCTTCCAGACCAATATCCTGGCCCTGAACGCGGCGGTCGAGGCGGCCCGCGCCGGCGAGCAGGGCCGGGGATTCGCCGTCGTCGCCAGCGAGGTGCGCAATCTGGCGCAGCGCTCGGCCGCCGCCGCCAAGGAGATCAAGGCCTTGATCGGTGCGTCGGTCGAACAGGTCGAGGCTGGCGCGACCCTGGTCGATCAAGCCGGCTCGACGATGCAAGGGATCGTCGACAGCATCCGCAGCGTGACCGACATCATGAGCGAGATCAGCGCGGCCAACCAGGAGCAAACGCAAGGCATCGAGCAGATCAACCAGGCGATCGTCCAGATGGACAATACCACCCAGCAGAACGCCGCGCTGGTGGAGGAGGCGGCGGCGGCCTCGCAGGCGCTGCAGGACCAGGCGGCCAGGCTGGCGGAGCTGGTCAGCGTCTTCAAGACCAGCGAAAGCGCCAACACGCCGGCGCTGGAATCGGCGCCGTTACGCCGTCCCGTGCTGACCGCGAAGGCGGCGCCCGCGACCAGTCGCGCGGTCGTTGCGGCCCCTGCGCGGGCCGGCGCCAAGCCGCTGAAACTTGCGTCGACGGGCAGCTCCCCCGCCGGCGGCGACTGGGAAGAGTTTTAATCGATTGGCATGGCTTTCACCCCGGGTTAAGAATAATAATTTACGATGCCTTGCCGTTCGGGCATACGACAAGCGAAGCTTTTGGCTTGGCTCGCAACCACGGGATCTGTCGATGAAAGCACTTCTTGCATTCTTGTTTTGCGGCTTGTTCTCGGGCGGCGCTTTTTCCGCCAGCTTTGACTGCGGTGCCGCCGCCACCGCAACGGAACGACTTGTTTGTTCCGATGCCGATTTGTCGAAGATGGACGAGGAATTGGCCGCCAGCTATAAGAAAACGCTGGCCTCGCTGGACGACGTCAACAGGAGGCGACTGGTGGCGGAACAAAAGTCCTGGCTGAAATCCTCCCGCAGCCTGTGCGACGACGTCGCCTGCCTGCGCCGTTCATATGAAACACGAGCCAGGTTGCTGCAGGAATGCCACGGCGTTTGCCTCGACTTGTCGGAGGAGTACGCCTCCAACGGAGAAAATCACTTCCTCATGACGCTGCGGGATGCGAACGCCCGTAACCAGTCATTCAGCAAAGACCTGTCGCGTAGAAAGCTCGGCGCCGTATCCGGCTGCGAAACGCTGGTTGATATCGCCGTGGGCACGGCTCACGGCAACCACAGCTTTGGTGGCCTTTGCCGGCTAGGCAGTGAGAGGGCGGCGAGCTTCTTCATGGTCTGCAATGATGAGATGCTTGGCAATTTCAAAGTCATGCCGGCCGCGAGCGGCACGACCAGATACCAGTTAGCGGATTTCACCATCAAGAATTGCTTTGGCGGTTGAGCGAGTCGTTTCGAGCAGGTTCGCCCTTCCGGTCCGTGCGCTTCTATATGGCTGCCGGCTGTCCTCGTAACACCTCGAGTTGTCGCAGCATCCCGTGCAGAATACTGTCCGCCAAGTCTTGCGGAAACCCTGCGGGAATGTTTCGATAAGCGGCTTGTATGACCTGCGGCGTCTGCACAATCAATTCCTCGATGATGCGTTCGGCTGCCAGGGCGCCCAGATTCACCCGTCGCGCCATGGCGGACCAGTGTCGGCGCTGGATTCGGTAGACCTCGTAGTAATTGGTGCTGCTCCGGACCGCCATCGCAAGCTTGGCGTCACGCGGCTGGATCTGGTTTCTTCCCGTACCGATGATCGGGTGTGCGGACAGCACGTCGTACAAGGGCGTAGCGCGGTAGCGGCCGCCCGGCAGTATCGCAAGGCTGAAGTTTTTCGCGTGCCCATCCGTTGCGATCAGTAGCCAGAATAAGAGTTGCGTCTTGTAAAAGTTTAGGCGGTCGAGTTCGGCCGCTTCAGAGCCGAAGAGCAGCTGCATGATCCGCTCGATGCCCGGGCCGCCTTCGCGCTGGTACTTTTCGAGCGGAGAGCAGCCGACCGCCTGGCACATGTCTTCTTGTGGCAGACGCGCTATCCAGGTGCCGTCGTCGGAATTCTTGCGGTCGAACCGTTCGACGGCCAATACCTTTTGGTCGTCAAATTGAAGGATGGCAGAGCGCGCGACGGGCAAGCCGAACAGCGCCATAATTTGAGAACAGAGCCATTCGTTTTCCACCGATGTTCGAAAGTCCGCCTGCATGTCGCCGACCATGCCGAGCGGAAGTTTCAATATGTGTGTGGTGGGCGTGCTCCCTTGCGGCAGCAGCCATTGGCCTTCGCGCCAGAGCAGGGCGGTCTTCTCTTGCGCGCCGGCGATCGAGAGCCGCAGATCGGCGTTGGACTCCGCGCGGGCCAATCCCCCGGCGGGCGCGGTGGTCGACCGCAACAGTTTCGCGACGCGCTGCTCATCGAGCGGATCGCCACGAATGCTGAACAGATCTTCCGGGACTTGATCGACCGGCAACAGCTGGGCCGCGCCAACGCAGTCGCGGCCGATGGCGGCGAGCAGTTCGAACGGTGAGGTTCCTCCGGTTTGATGCCGTTGTGCCAGGCGTCGCCGAATGGGTTCGCTATCCGGTAACAGATTGTCGAAATAATTCGTCACCACGTCGCCGGAGTAGGCTGCGTTGTCCGCCCGGAAGGGCATGGACAAGGATAACGGACGTCCCTGCTCGTGCTCGATCCACTGGTAGAAATACTCGAAAGTCGATGTGTTGGCTGCGTTGGTCCACTTCCCTACTGGAATGCCATTCAGCCAGACATTCAAACTTCCCCGGTTACGTGCGCGCGCCATGGTTCACCATTTGGTCTTGTCGGACTGCTGGATAGCCTGTGGCGGAAGCTTTGCCGTCCTCCCGGTGGGCGTGTTGAGCTCTGGTTTCTTAGCGATGTAGGCCGCAGGGTTTTGTGCCGCCGCCGGCGCGCGACCGTGACCTTCCCCTGCGGGCGAATCGGGCGGCGAGAAATTGAGTTCGACATTAAGCAAGCGCAGAATGGTGTATAGGCGTTCCACACTGGTCGAGCCCAGGTTCGATTCGATTTGCGCGTAGCTTTGCTGGGTGATTCCCAGCTTTTCAGCCATCGCCGCTTGGGTAAGACCGGCCCGCTTTCGGAAGCCTTGGATAAGCGGCTTTAACTGATCGATGGTTTGGAGGGGAAATGGCATAAACAGGTGCGTTGATAAGCGATTCTTACAGTATATGGCCTGTTAGCTGTAAAAACAACATAGAACCTGTTATTTTGTGTTGGCATTAGATAGAATACAGTTCAAAAGCTGTAATATAAAAATACAGCCTAAGCACTGTTAAGTCCTTCGACACCGGGAGGGGCGACGTAATGGTGAAAAATATAACTGCATATGGCGGTTTTCGTTATTGGAATGGCCTATTGCTAGGACGGAAATACGGCCACACTTCATGCTGCGAAAACTTTTGCCCTGTTCCGGCGCCAACATGAAAAATCCACCCCGCCGCCGCGTTGCCGGCATGCTCCTGCTGATGCTTGCGTCCTCGATTGCCGCCCCGGTGATGGCGCAGACAACGCCACCGGCGTTCGCGGCCATTTTCGGCGACCATGCCGTGTTGCAGCGCGGTGAGCCCTTGACCGTGTGGGGCACGGCAAGCCCTGGCCAACGCGTGACGGTGAGCCTGGGCAGCAAGACCGCCGAGGCGCAGGCGGGAGCGAACGGACGATGGCGCTCGAGCCTGCCGGCGATGGCGGCCGGCGGACCGCACACCCTGTCGGTCACCGCCGACGGTGCCGGCACCACGCTCCAGGACATCATGATCGGCGACGTCTACCTGTGCGGCGGCCAGTCGAACATGGCGTTCCCGGCGCGGCTGTCCACCGGCGCCTGGCCAAACTTTCCCGACAATCCGAACCTGCGCTTCGTCAATGTTCAACTCGTCAGCGAAGCCGCCGTCCAGGACGATTTAAAACGGCCGCTGGCATGGGAGGTGGCGTCGCCCAAGACGGCGGGCGAGGCTTCGGCGGTGTGCTACTACATGGCACGCACGCTGCAACAGCGCCAAAAGGTGCCGGTCGGCTTCATCAATTCGAGCTGGGGCGGCACCACCATCCAGGGCTGGATCGGCGCGTCGTCGCTGAAGACCTTGCCGGCCTACGCCCAGCGGCTCGACGCGCTGGCCGACATGGCGTCGAATCCGCCCAAGGCGATGGCCGGCGAGGCGCGCCGGCACCAGCAATGGTGGGAGGCGCACGACCCGCAGGCCAGGGCCCAGCGCGGGTGGAGTGCGCCGGACTTCGACGATTCCGCCTGGCCGATCCTGACGCCCCAGGGATCGTGGAAGGAAGCCGGCATCCCGTCGCTGACGGACTTCGATGGCGCCGCGTGGTTCCGCACCACCGTGACTCTGGATGCGGCGCAGGCGCGGGCGGCGAACATGCTGCAGCTCGGCCCCATCGATACCTACGACAGCACCTGGGTCAACGGCGTGCGGGTGGGCGGCGGCAGCACCGCCTGGGTGTGGCGCGAGTATCCGGTGCCGGCCGGCGTGTTCAAGCCGGGCCGCAACGTGATCGCCGTTCACGTGCTCAGCGGCGGCACCGGCGGCGGGTTGACCGGGCAGCCGGAACATCGCGGCGTCAAGACCGGCGACGGCAAGTTCATCGCCCTGTCGGCGCCGTGGAAATACCAGGTGGGCACACGCTTGAAGGGGCTGTCGATACCCCCGGCGCCGTGGGATATTCCGACCAGCCTGTCGACTTTGCACAACGCGATGATCGCGCCGCTGGCCGGCTACAAGTTCAAGCTGGCGGCGTGGTACCAGGGCGAGTCCAACACCGGCGAAGCGAAGGAATACGAGACTTTGCTGGCGCTGCTGATCGCCGATTGGCGCAAGACTTTCGGCCAGCCGCAATTGCCCTTCCTGGTCGCCCAGCTGTCGTCGTTCGGCGCGGCCGCGACCAAGCCGGGCGATTCGGATTGGGCGCGGTTGCGCGAGGCCCAGGCCAACACCGTTCGCAACGACCCGCATGCCGGCCTGGCCGTCACCATCGACACCGGCGACCGCACCGATATTCATCCGCCGCAAAAAGCGCTGGTGGGCGAGCGGCTAGCCCTGGCGGCGCGCGCGCTGGCCTACGGCGAGACGATCGCGCCGGGCGGACCGGAGGCGGTTGGCGTGACGCGGGCGGGCGAGGATCTGCTGGTCAAATTCAAAAACGCCGGCGCCGGCCTGCGCACCTACAGCGCGGCCCACGCGATCGGTTTCGAGGCGTGCGCCGGCGCCGATTGCCGGTATGTGCTGGCGGCGCCGCAAGGCGACACCGTGATCTTGAAGGGGGCCAATCTGCCGGGCACGACGCACGTCCGCTATGCCTGGGCCGACGCGCCCTCCGTGAATCTGTATAGCGCCGAGGACTTGCCGGCCGCGCCGTTCGAACTGGAGATTAAGTAAGCGGCGACGGGCTTCGTCCGCGTCATATTGAATGGGTAATCAGATCCATCTGGAGGATGACTTGAACAAAAAAAATACGAACGGTGTGGACAAGGGTATCTCGGAAGGCCGGCGCCAGTTGCTGGTATCGGCCGGCCTGGCGATGGCGTTTCCCGGACTGGCCGGCGCCACGATGGTCGCCACCCCGGCGGCCGGCGGTCGCGAAGACCTGGAATTGTGGTACCAGCGCCCAGCCGGCGCGTGGGTCGAAGCGCTACCGGTGGGGAATGGCCGCCTCGGTGCGATGTGCTTCGGACGGGTCGCCCAGGAGCGCATCCAGCTGAACGAGGACACGCTGTTCGCCGGCGGGCCGTATGACTCGAACAATCCGCGCTCGCTGGAGGCGCTGCCCAAGGTCAGGAAACTGGTCGATGAAGGCAAGTTCGCCGAGGCGGCGGACCTGATCTCCTCCTCGATGATGGCCACGCCGATGAAGCAGATGCCGTACGGGGCGGCCGGCGACCTGCTGCTCGACTTCGTGGGCGTGGCGGGCGCCGACAGTTACCGGCGTTCGCTCGAACTGGACACCGCCATCGCCGCCACGCGCTTCAATGACGGCAAGGCGCGGCATGTGCGCGAAGTGTTTGCCAGCGCGCCCGACCAGGTGCTGGTGATCCGCCTGACCGCCCAGGGCGGCACGCTTGATTTCGATCTTGGCTATCGTCATCCGGCGGACGCCAGGTACGGTGTCACCGACTACGACGGCCAGCGGAACGAGGCGGCGGGGTCGATCGGCGCCCCTTGGGACTATCGGGAACCGCCGCGCGCCGGGGAGCGCCCGTCGACGTTGGCCGTGCGCGCCGACGGCGCCGACGCGCTGCTGATCGAAGGGCGCAACATCGAATCGTCCGGCATTCCGGCGGCGCTGCGCTACGCGGTGCGCGTGAAGGCTCTTGGCGACGGCACGGTCACGCCGCGCGGCGACCGCATCGAGGTGCGCGGCGCGCGCACGGTGACGCTGCTGGTGGCGGTGGCGACCAGCTACATCAACTACGCCGACGTCGGCGGCGACCCGCTCAAGACCGTGCGGGCGCAGACCGAGGCCGCCGCCGCCAAACCGTACGCGCGCTTGCGCGCCGCGCACTTGGCCGCGCACCAGAAGCTGTTCCGGCGGCTGTCGCTGCGCATCGGTTCCAGCGCCGGTTCCAATGCCGCCGCGGCCACGCCGACCAACGAACGCATCGCCGCCGTCGAGACGCGTCCGGATGCCGCGCTGGCGGCGCTGTACGTGCAGTACGGCCGCTATCTGCTGATGTCGTCGTCGCGCCCCGGCAGCCAGCCGGCCAACCTGCAAGGCCTGTGGAACGAGGGGACCAATCCGCCGTGGGGTTCCAAGTACACCATCAACATCAACACCGAGATGAATTACTGGCCGGCCGAATCGGCCAACCTGGGCGAGTGCGTCGAGCCGCTGGTGCGCATGGTGGAGGATTTGTCGGTCACCGGCGCCGTCACCGCGCGCGAGGGCTACGGGGCGCGCGGCTGGATGGCGCACCACAACACCGATTTGTGGCGCGCCGCCGCGCCCATCGACGGCCCGAAATGGGGCATGTGGCCGTGCGGCGGCGCGTGGTTGTGCCAGGCGTTGTGGGACCACTACGAATACACTCCGGACCCGGCGTACCTGCGCCGCATCTACCCGCTAATGAAAGGCGCTGCGTTGTTCTTCGTCGATACGCTGGTGGAGGATCCGCAGGGCAGGGGGCTGGTCACGTCGCCGTCGATCTCGCCCGAGAACGAGCATCACAAAGGCGTGGCCACCTGCGCCGGCCCGGCCATGGACCGCCAGATCGTGCGCGACCTGTTTGGCTGGACGCTCAAGGCCCATGCGCTGCTCAAGGACGGCGACGGCGCCTTCGCCACCACCCTGGCGAGCATGCGTGCGCGCCTGCCGGCGGACCGCGTCGGCGCGCAGGGGCAGTTGCAGGAATGGCTGGAGGATTGGGACGCCGGCGCGCCGGAGCAGCAGCACCGCCATGTCTCGCACCTGTACGCGGTGTACCCGAGCGAGCAAATCAACGTGCGCGACACGCCGGAGCTGATCGCGGCGGCAAAGGTGACGCTCAACACGCGCGGCGACAAATCGACCGGCTGGGCGACGGCGTGGCGGCTGGCGCTGTGGACGCGCATGGGCGAGGGCGAGCGCGCCTATTCGATCCTGCAAGGACTACTGGGGCCGGAGCGCACGTATCCGAACATGTTCGATTCCCATCCGCCTTTCCAAATCGACGGTAACTTCGGCGGCGCGGCGGCGATCCTGGAGATGCTGGTGCAGTCCTGGGGCGGCGAGATCCACATCCTCGCGGCGCTGCCCCAGGCATGGCCGGAAGGGTCGTTGCGTGGCGTGCGCGCCAAGGGCGGCGTCGAAATCGACCTTGACTGGGCGGACGGCCGGATGACGCGATTGCGCCTGCGCGGAAAGCCGCACGACAGACTTCGGGTGCGCTACCGCGACCGCACGATACAGGTTGTGTTGGATAAGAAAGGAGCCGGTGCGGTGGCTTAGCCGCCCGCGCGCTGGCTGGAACGAGTTTTCACATTGTCCCGGCTGGGTGTAGCTGTACAATACAATCGCCAGGCGACTTCCGCTTTCGGCCAGGCTGTCGTTCACTGAACTGGCAAGAAGTCACAATGTAGACCGCGTCCGTATAAAACATGAGCCGAGCCGCAACATCAGAGCGTCCCCATCACATTCTTCTTGTAGGCTTTCCTCCTGCACAGATGCTCGACATGAGTGGCCCACTCGACGTCTTCACGATCGCCAATGAGCTGAGCGAAGCCGCGGGCCGACGTGCTCCTTACCATATCGACCTCGCGGGTCCCAGCGTTGGCGCGCTGATGACCACTTCCGGTACCCCTTTGCAGGCCGCATTCAGCCTGTTCGATACGACGCTGAGGCCGGATACCTTGCTCATCTGTGGCGGGCGGGGCGCGCGAATTTCATCGCGCGATGCAAGACTGGTCGGCGCGCTTGCAACGCTTTGCGACCGCGCAAACCGGGTCGGTTCGATTTGTACGGGTGCTTTCCCGCTGGCCGCTACAGGCGCGCTTGACGGCCACCGCGTCACCACGCATTGGGCCCATTTCGATGAATTCTCTCAGCAATTTCCTCAAGTTGAAATTGATCGGGATGCATTGTTTCTAAGTGCCGGAAAATGCCACACGTCCGCTGGAATTACCGCAGGCATCGATTTTTGCCTATCGCTCGTCGAGCGCGATCTCGGTCGTGCATTGGCGCTGCTGGTGGCTCGGGAATTGGTGGTCTTCATGAAGCGGCCAGGCGGTCAATCCCAGTTCAGCACATTGTTAATGCACGATGCCAGCGGCGCAGATAAGGCTCCGTTTGATGAGCTGGTCGGTTGGATGGCAGAACACCTCAACGATCCGCTGTCGGTGGACGTTCTTGCGGCGCGGGTGGCGATGAGTCCACGAAACTTTGCCCGCCGTTTCAATCTGGCGCTAAAAATCGCACCAGGAAAATATGTGCAAATGCTGCGGCTCGAGGCCGCGCGCCGCTTGCTGACGGAAAGTACCTTGTCCGTCAAACAGATCGCGGACCGTTGCGGGTTCCGATCGGTCGAGACTATGCGCATTGCCTTTCAGCGAAGTCTAAAGACGTCGCCGTCCGATTTTCGCGACCGGTTCCAGAGTGTCGAATGCGCCGCACCGTAACTTCCGGCTATGGCAGGATTTTTGGTATGGGTGTCATTGTGGCCGGATAAGTATCCGCCTACACTTGGTTCACTTTTTCGGGAACCACATGAAATCAATTTTGACGTCTATCGTCCTCACTATTTTTAAAATTTTCTTCAAACCTGCGTTATCGCAGCTGACACTGCTGTCGGCGCTGGTGATGTTCTGCCTTGCTCCAACGGCAGCGCGGGCCCAAGCGGACAGCAAGTTCACTGAGCAGGCCGAGGCGCTGATGAAGGACTATGTTCAGGGCGAGCTATTTACCGGCACGGTGCTGGTCGTGCGCAATGGCAAACCGATTTTCCGCCGGGCCTACGGCGCGGCCAACCGCGAGTGGATGATCCCGAATACCGTCAAGACCAGGTATCGCATTGGTTCCATTACCAAACAATTTACTGCCGCCGCAATCTTGCAGTTGGCCGATGAGAGCAAGCTTGGCCTGGATGATCCGATCAACCGATATTTGCCGGACCTGCCGGCCAGTTGGGGAGCGGCGACCATCCGCCAGCTGCTGTCGCACACTTCGGGCATTCCGAGCTATACGTCGCCGGACGATTCCGACGCCAAAGTGATGCCCGTGAAACATACCCCGCAGGAGCTGATCGACTTGGTCAAGGATGTGCCGCTGAATTATGAGCATGGCACCAAATTCATGTACAACAACATGGGTTACGTCCTGTTGGGCAATATCATCGAGACCGTAAGCGGCATGAGCTACCAGAACTATCTTGCGCAAAAGCTGCTGAAGCCACTCAAACTGCACAATTCGGGCTATGACGACGGACGCGTAGTGGTGGGCCAGCTGGCGCAGGACTACACGGATGGTCCGGATCAGGTGGTGAAAGGCAGGCTGGTCAACATGAGCAACGCGTATGCGGCGGGCGCAATGTATTCCACCGTGGATGATCTTCTCGCCTGGCAGCAGAGGCTGATCAATGGGAATCTGCTGAGCCCGGCCGCACTGAAGGCGATGTTCACCGACGGCGGCCATCATTACGGGCTGGGCTGGTTCATCCGCGAAAACCTCTCGCGCAGGTTGTATGAGCACGGTGGCAGCGTCGGCGCGTACAGTTCCATGCTGGCTTATTACCCGGACGATAAGGTCACGGTCATTGTCTTGAGCAATTATGGTGAGGAGGTTGTCGACAGGATCACCGATGCACTGGCGCGCCTGTCAATGGGCTTGGCCCCGGCGCACCGCCAGGTCAAGGTCGATCCTCGTCTTTATTCGCGCCTGGAAGGGCGATATGCGCTGGGATCGGCGACCTTTGTTATCAGATCGAAAGGCGAGCGTCTGTTTGCGCAACTGACAGGACAACGGGAATTGGAGATATTTCCTGAAAACGAATACCGCTACTTCTACAAGGCCGTCGATGTGGTGCTGAACTTCGAGAAAGACGCTGCCGGGAAAATCACCGCCGTTACGGTGGAGCAGGACGGTGGCAAAACCAGCGCCAAACGCCTCGATTAGCGCTGTCAGGCCACACGCATCAACTCAGCGGATTGGAGTGAGCATGAAGCAGTACATTACTGAAGGCGAGAACCTGCCGGCCTGGGCGGCGCCGATCAGCCATGCGGTGGTCGTCGGCGACACATGCTATCTGAGCGGGCAACTGGCCATTGGCGTCGATGGGAACTACGTACCGGGGAGCGCCCTAGAGGAGGCGCGGCGCGCATTCCAGAATGTTGCGTACGTTTTGGAAGCGTCAGGCTTCACGCTGCAGGACATGGTGTTCGTTGATATCGCCTTCATCGACCTGGCCGACCTGCCAGAGGTTAATGCGCTGTTTACCGAACTGTTCCCCCCTGGGCGCCGTCCGGCCCGCACCATCTACCAAGCGGGCCGGTTGCCTTACGACGCCCGCATCAAGGTCGCCGGTACGGCGGTGCGCACGTCGCGCGACATCGTGGCCGCTTGACGCTGACGACCCTTGCGCTTATATTAATGACTTACAAGTAAGTTAATATGAAAACCACCCATGCAAGCTTCTCAAGACACCAAGCCACGCTGGGAGCGGCGCAAGGACGCGCGGCCGCAGGAGTTGCTGGCCGCCGCACTGGAGCAGTTCGTCGAACGTGGCTATGCGGCCACCCGTCTTGAAGACGTAGCCAAGCGCGCCGGCGTGTCCAAGGGCACGCTATACCTGTATTTCACCAACAAGGAAGAGCTGTTCAAAGCCGTCGTGCGCGAGACCATCGTGCAAGCGATCGGCGAAGCCGAGCAGGACGCGGCCGTGTTCGAAGGCCATAGCGGCGAGTTGCTGCGCACCATCCTGATGGCCTGGTGGGACGAGATCTGCACCACCCACTTGGCGGGCATTACGAAGCTGATGCTCTCCGAAGGCCATAATTTCCCCGAACTTGCCAAGTTTTACAACGAGGAGGTGGTCAAGCGCGGCAGCGACCTGATCACCAGCGTGCTGGTGCGCGGCATCGGCCGGGGCGAGTTTCGGCCAGTCGATCCGGCCGTCATGACGCCGGTCTTGATCGCGCCGGTGATGATGCTGATGATGTGGACCAATTCCTTCATGCCGGCCTGCGAGATGCCGGCGATCGACCCGCGCGCCTTCATGGACACCTTCATCGGCACCACCCTGGGCGGCCTGGAGGTGGCCGCGCCGTGAGCGGCCCCAGGGCGTTTTCCGTCCAAGTTGCCAATTTGGTAGGTTCATCCCCCTTAAACTGCAGACTGTCGCAATTTCCCGCGATACGGCCGTCAACTCGTTAATATGTGCCTCCATGCCAGTTCAACGATAAAATGACGGATTATTTAATCCCGACCGAGTCATAAGATGAATATCGAACAAGCCCGTTTCAACATGATCGAACAGCAAATCCGTCCGTGGGACGTCCTCGACCCGGACGTTCTGGAGCTGTTGCACGTGGTTAAACGTGAGAATTTCGTCCCCGCCGCGCACAAGGCGCTGGCCTTCGTCGACGCCGAGATCCCGCTGCCGGGCGGCGAATCGATGCTGATGCCGAAGATCGAGGCGCGCCTGCTGCAGGACGTGAACCTGAAAAAGCACGAAAACGTGCTCGAGATCGGCACCGGTTCCGGCTACATGGCCGCGCTGCTGGCGCACAAGGGCCGCCACGTGACGACGGTGGAAATCTCGCCGGAGCTGAAGGCGCTGGCGGAAAAGAATTTGGCCGACAACGACGTGACCAATGTGAAGGTCGAGCTGGGCAACGGCGCGCAGGGCTGGCCGGGCGGCGCGCCGTACGACGTGATCGTCGTGTCGGGCTCGCTGCCGGTGTTGCCCGAGTCGCTGTTGCAGCAGTTGAAAGTGGGCGGCCGCCTGGCCGTCATCATCGGCCAGGCGCCGGCGATGAAGGCGCAACTGATTACCCGTACCGGCGAAGCCGGCTACGACACGCGCACCTTGTTCGAAACCAGCGTCAAGCCGCTGGCCTCGGCCACGACGCCGTCGGCCTTCCAGTTCTAAGCGGCGGGCGGCCTATGCAGCATATTACCGCTCCGGAACTGGCCGCGTGGCTGGCCGACGAGGCGCGTCCCAAGCCGGTGTTGCTGGACGTGCGCGAGAATTGGGAATTCGAGACCTGCCGCATCGACGGCGCGGTGCAGATCCCGATGAACACGATCCCGGCGCGCATCGACGACCTCGATGAGGACGCCGAGATCGTTTGCATCTGCCACCACGGCGCGCGCAGCCTGCAGGTGGCCGCCTTCCTGGAGCGTAACGGCTTCGGCAAGACGGTCAACCTGACCGGCGGCATCCACGCCTGGGCGTTGCAGGTGGACCCGGCGATGCCGAAGTACTAGCCGCGGCCGACGCAGTCGGCGCGGCGCCAAGGTGGCAGTGTTTTTGATTTGATCAACTTTTTTGATGACTCCAACGGAGAATGCAATGCAGAGACCCCTTATCGCCGTGCTGATCACCAGCGCCTTTTTGACGCTCAACGCACAGGCGGCCGATCTTCTTCAAGTCTATCAGCAAGCGCTCGCGAACGACGCCACGTACGCCAGCGCCCGCTCTTCGGTTGAAGCTGGTCGCGAGCGGATCACGCAAGGGCGCTCCGGGCTGCTGCCGGTCATCGCCGCCAGCGGGTCGAACACCCGCAACACGGGCGATTTCACGCCGTTCAACGTCGGCGCCGTCGATGTCGTCGGCGGCGTGCCGGTCGTCTCAAACAAGCGCAATACGGATTACCACACCAACGTCTACACCGTTTCGCTAACGCAGCCGCTGTTCAACTGGGGCCTGTGGCAGAGCTATGAGCAGAGCAAGCTGGCGCAGGCGCAGGCCGAGGCCGCCTTCGCCCAGGCGCGGCTGGACTTGATCACCCGCGTGGCGCAAGCCTATTTCGACGTGCTCACGGCGCAGGACAACCTGACCTCGACCCAGGCGCAGAAGGTGGCGACCACCGAGCAGCTGGCCTCGGCCAAGCGCAACTTCGAGGTTGGCACCCAGACCATCACCGATACCCACGAGGCGCAGGCGGCCTACGATCTGGTGGTGGCGCAGGAATTTGCCGCGATTAACGATCTGGACAACAAGCGCACCGCGCTGCAGGTCATCATCGGCCAGGCGCCGGGCGAACTGGCGCCGCTGCGCGCGGGCGTGACCATCGCCGCGCCGGAGCCGGCCGCCGTCGATCCGTGGATCAGCTCGGCAGAAGGCCAGAACTTCGCCGTGATTTCGGCCCAATTGTCGCTGGAGATCGCCAAGCGCGAAATCTCGCGCAACCGCGCCAACCACCTGCCCACGGCCAATCTGACGGCGGCAACCCAGCACAGCAGCCAGACCGCGTTCGGCACGCAGAAGAGCAACGCCATCGGCGTGACCTGGAATATTCCGATCTTCAACGGCTTCGCCATCACCAGCAAGGTGCGCGAAACCATCGCCCTGGAAGACCGCGCACGCAACGACCTCGAAGCGACCAAGCGGCAGGCGTCGCAAGCCGCGCGCCAGGCCTTCCTCGGCATGAACAGCGGCCTGGCCCAGGTCAAGGCGCTGGAAGCGGCCGAAGTGTCGAGCAAGTCGTCGCTCGATTCGAACAAGCTGGGCTACCAGGTCGGCGTGCGGATCAACATCGACGTGCTCAACGCGCAGCGCCAGTTGTACTCGACCCAGCGCGACCTGTCGCGCGCGCGCTACGACACCATCATGAATGGCCTGCGCCTGAAGTCGGCCGCCGGCACGTTGAAGGAAGAGGATTTGGCGCCGGTCAACGCGCTGTTGGCGCGTTAAACCTCAAGCCTGGTTACAGCCCCGCGCCCTGGCCGTCGAAGCTGCGCTCGATCAACTCGATCTTGTAGCCGTCCGGATCGGTGACGAAGGCGATCACCGTCGAGCCGCCCTTGACGGGGCCCGGTTCGCGGGTGACGGTGCCGCCGTTGGCGCGCACCGCCGCGGCCGCCGCGTAGATGTCGTCGGCCGAGACGGCGATGTGGCCATAGGCGTTGCCCATGTCGTAGCTGGTGGTGCCGTAGTTGTAGGTCAGCTCCAGCTCGGCATGGTCGGGGTTGGAACCGTAGCCCAGGAACGCCAGCGTGTACTTGTACTCCGGGTTGTCACTGGTGCGCAGCAGCTTCATGCCCAGCACTTTGGTGTAAAAATCGATCGAGCGCTGGAGGTCGCCGACTCGCAGCATGGTGTGCAAAATACGCATCGTGGTCTTTCGTTCGTAAAATGAGAAACCGGGATTTTATGCGTTTTGCCGCATCCGTGCTTGTCCCGGCATCAGCCCTGCAACTGGGCGTCGAGCGTGATCTCGGCGTTGAGCAGCTTCGAGACCGGACAATTGAGCTTGGCCTTCAACGCCGCCTCGTCGAATTTCTTCTGGTCGGCGCCGGGGATCGTGGCCACCAGGTTCAGGTGCACCTTGGTGATGGCGAAGGCGCCGTCGACCTTGTCCAGGGTCACGGTGGCCGTGGTGGCGAGATGCTTGGCCGTCATGCCGGCTTCGGCCAGGATGCCGGACAGCGCCATCGTGAAGCAGCCGGCGTGGGCCGCGCCAATTAATTCCTCCGGATTGGTGCCGGGACCGTCTTCGAAGCGGGTGTGGAAACCGTACTGCACGCCGTCCATTGCGCCGCTCTCGGTGGAGATCTTGCCGGCGCCGTCCTTCAGGGCGCCGCTCCATACTGCCGATCCTGCGCGTTCGTTGCTCATGATGTTCTCCGTGTGGTGGATCTGTCGATCGGGAGTCTCATCATGGCGGCAGTGTGCGGCCCAGTCCGTTCGCTTCCGCACACTGCGCCGGGCCGTTAGCGCGCGGCCGTCCTGGCGGCGGCCGGCGCCACGCGCCAGATGATGTTGCCGACATCGTCGGCCACCAGCAGCGCGCCGGCCTTGTCGACCGCCACGCCCACCGGCCGGCCCTGCGCCTTGCCGTCCTTGTCGAGGAAGCCGGACAGGAAGTCCTGCGGCGGCCCCGACGGCTTGCCGCCGCTGAACGGAACGAACACTACTTTGTACCCGCTGTGCGGCTTGCGGTTCCACGAGCCGTGCTGGCCGATGAACACGCCGCCTTGGTAGTTCTGCGGGAACAGCTTGCCCTCGTAGAACGCCAGCCCCAGCGAGGCGGTGTGGCCGCCCAGCGCGTAGTCGGGCGCGATGGCCTTGGCCACCAGGTCCGGCTTGGGCGGCTTGACGCGGGCGTCGACCTTCTGGCCGAAGTAGCTGTACGGCCAACCGTAGAAGCCGCCGTCCTTGACCGACGTCATATAGTCGGGCACCAGGTCGTTGCCCAGTTCGTCGCGCTCGTTGACGGCGGTCCACAGGGCTTTGGTTTGCGGCTCCCAGCCCATGCCGTTGGGGTTGCGCAGCCCGGTGGCGAACAGGCGCGACTTGTTGGTGGCCAGGTCCAGCTCCCAGATCGCCGCGCGGCCTTCCTCGGCCTCCATGCCGTTCTCGGCGACGTTGCTGTTCGAGCCGACCGTCGCGTACAGGAATTTGCCGTCCGGACTGGCGATGATGTTCTTGGTCCAGTGGTGGTTGATGGTGCCGGCCGGCAGGTCCATGACCTTGACGCCGGGCGCGGTGATGCTGGTCTCGCCTTCCTTGTACGGGAAGCGCACGATGGCGTCGCTGTTGGCCACGTACAGGTTGTTGCCGACCAGCGCCATGCCGAACGGCGAATTCAAGCCCTTGAGGAAGACGGTGCGGGTCTGCGCCACGCCCTTGGCGTCCAGCCCGCGCAGCAGGGTGATGCGGTTGGCCGATTCGGTCACCGCGCCGGCCTTTTTCATCTGATGTTTCATGACGGCGCCCTTGATGCCTTTGCTGTCGTCCGGCTTGGGCGGGGCGTTGGTTTCGGCCACCAGCACGTCGCCGTTGGGCAGGGTGTAGACCCAGCGCGGATGGTCCAGCCCGCGCGCGTAGGCGGTCACGGCGAAGCCGGCGGCCGGCTGCGGGGTTTCCTGCGCGGTCCAGCGGTCCACCG
Source organism: Oxalobacteraceae bacterium OTU3CINTB1 (assembly GCA_024123955.1). NCBI lineage: Bacteria > Pseudomonadati > Pseudomonadota > Betaproteobacteria > Burkholderiales > Oxalobacteraceae > Oxalobacteraceae bacterium OTU3CINTB1. The sequence goes on along the minus strand of CP099652.1, from coordinate 6,617,033 downwards.
GCGCGACGTTAACGGTGGGGATCAGCGATTTTTCCGGTTCCGGCAGCGTTGGATGAGGGCCGAAGCCGACCGGATAGGAGGCGCCCTGCGCCAGCACCGCTTGCGGCGCCAGCACGGCGCCGAGGATCAGGAGTGCGCTTGCGGTGGTGTTTTTCATGGTGATGTTCGTTACCCTGGTAATTTTGTTGTGGTAGGCGCATGAGCCTTAGGCCCGGCCGCGCTTTGAATCACGTTGTTAATCGTGTTATTAATCGCGTTGTTAGTCGCGTGTGGTGTTGGGCTGCGGCCGCGCGGTGGCGTCGCGCGGGACCGGCGTCTTGACGTGCTCGACGCCGGGCTTGTTGCGCGCGTCGGTATCGACCATGCCGCTGTCGACGTCGGCGGCGGCCTGTTTCCCCACGCTGCGCGGCTCGATCTCCTGGCCGTCCGGCGACTCGTCGCGCTCGTGCGGCAGGCGCTGCTGGTCATCGTTCTTTATTTTCTCGGTAGTGTTGATTTGTTTGTCCTTCATCACGTTCTCCTTCGTATCGTTGTTGTAAGGATATTAGCGAGTTGGTTTTCCGTCAGTCGCTAGATTGAATTTCGACAACATCGGCGAGAACTCGTTTATCATTTAGTCTACTTTTTCTCCGCCAAGGTTGATCGCATGAGCACTGCCGCACATTCCGTCCCGGACAGCCACGCGCCGGCCGGCCGTTGTCCCAATTGCGAGGCGGTGCTCACCGGCGCTTTTTGCGCCAGTTGCGGCCAGGAAGCCCACCTGCACCACGCCAGCACGCGCGAATTCCTGCACGAGTTCGTCGGCCATTACGTGGCGATCGAGGGCAAGCTGTGGGGCACGATGTCGCGCCTGCTGTTCCGTCCGGGCTTGCTGACCAATGAATACATCCGGGGCCGCCGCGTGCGCTTCGTGCAGCCGCTGCGGATCTATCTCACTTTGAGCCTGCTGTTTTTCGCGGTGCTCAAGTTCACCGGCGGTTTCGAGCCGGTGATCGACGAGAACGCGCGGCCGGCAAGCGCGGAGGTGGCGCGCACCGCCAAGCGCGACGCAGCGCAGGCGGACAACGAGCCGGGCCCGAAGGCGTTCGGCGACTTCCTGGGACGCTGGCCGCGGCTTCAGCACCAGTGGCATATCTTCGACGCGCTGCCGCAGGAGCAGCAGAAAAAAGTGTTCGTCGAGGCCTTCTACAAATATGCGCCGTACGCGATTTTCTGCCTGATGCCGGTGTTCGCGCTGTTCCTCAAGATTCTGTACCTCGGATCGGGGCGGCGCTTCGGCGAGCATGTGCTGTTCGCGCTGCACACCAACGCCTTTGCCTATTTCGTCTTCTGCGCCATGTTGCTGATCAATGTGGGCATCGTCGACTTCGTGCTGTGGTGCTGGCTGCTGCTGTATCTGCCGTGGGCGATGCGGCGCGTCTACCATCGCAGCCGCTTCGGCACCTTCTGGCGCTGGGCGGTGCTGATGGCGTCCTTCATGATCTGCATCTTCGTCGCCAGCGCCCTGAGCGCGGCCAGCGGCATCATGACCTTGCACTGACTGAGGCCGCACTGAAACGGCGGCGGTTCAAATGCGGGCTGGTGCTTGCAGTCTGGCGGCCCGCGCACTATACTGCGGAAAATACTGTCTAAACGTACAGTAACGGGTGGGCCGACGGGTGATGGCAGAAGCTGGCGTTATGGGTTACCCTGCTGCGTGTCGTCGATCCCACCTTTTTGCCGAGACTTTTATGACCGCCACGCACGCCGTTTTCCATACCATTGCACTGGTCGTGCGCCCCAACACCGACGGCATCGCCGAATCGGTGGGCAGCGTGGTCGACTTCCTGCGCCGGGGCGGCTACACGGTGGTGTTCGAAGAGCAGACCGCCGAGCACCTGGCGGGCGGCTTCGACGGCGTGCGCGCGCTCAGCGCCAGCGAGATCGGCGCCGAATGCGACGCCGCCATCGTCATGGGCGGCGACGGCACGATGCTCGGCATCGCGCGCCAGCTCGCGCCGTTCGACGTGCCGCTGATCGGCATCAACCAGGGGCGGCTCGGCTTCATGACCGACATCCCGCTCGACGGCATGCTCGACGTGCTGGCCAAGATCCTCGGCGGCAGCTACAAGGCCGAACGCCGCACCCTGCTCGAGGGGCGCGTGCGCCGCGACGGCAAGGACATCCACTTCGGCCTGGCCGTCAACGACGTTGTCGTCGCGCGCGGCGCCGGCGCCGGCATGGCCGAACTGCGGGTCGACGTCGACGGCCACTTCATGTACAACCAGCGCTCCGATGGCCTGATCATCTCCACGCCGACCGGTTCCACCGCGTACGCGCTGTCGGCAGGCGGCCCGCTGCTGCATCCGAGCCTGGGCGGCGTGGTGCTGGTGCCGATCGCGCCGCACGCGCTGTCGAACCGGCCGATCGTGCTGCCCGAATCGAGCCAGATCGTCATCGAGATCGTGCGCGGACGCGATTGCAGCGTCAACTTCGACATGCAAACCTTCGCCAGCCTGCAGTCGCAGGACCAGATCGTGATCCAGCGCTCGCCGCACGCGATCACCTTCCTGCACCCGGAGGGCTGGAACTACTTCAATACGCTGCGCGACAAGCTCCACTGGAACGAGTATCCATCGGGCGAAGGCAAACTCAATTAACCATTCTCCAGGCATCCATGCTCCGTACCCTGTCCATCCGTGATTTTGTCATCGTCGACTCGATAGAACTGGAATTTTCCGCCGGCTTCACCGTCTTCACCGGCGAGACCGGTGCCGGCAAATCGATCCTGATCGATGCGCTGACCCTGGCGCTGGGCGGCCGCGGCGACGCCAGCGTGGTGCGCGAGGGCGCGGCCAAGGCCGACATCACGGCCGATTTCGCCGTCAGCGAGCAGGCGCGCGACTGGCTCGCCGCCAACGAGTTCTCGGTGGAGGAGGGCGGCGCGCTGCTGCGCCGCGTGATCGACAACGCCGGCCGCAGCAAGGCCTACATCAACGGCATCGCCGCCACCGCCTCGCAGCTGCGCGAACTGGGCGACATGCTGGTCGACATCCACGGCCAGCACGCGCACCAGTCGCTGATGAAAACCGAGGCGCAGCGCGTGCTGCTCGACGGCCAGGCCGGCGCCGGCGCCGACGTCAAGGCGGTGGCGGCCAGCCACAAGGCCTGGCGCGCGCTGTCCAAACAATTGCAGGAATTCGAGACCAACGCCGCCAACGTGCTGTATGAACGCGAGCGCCTGGAGTGGCAGGTCAACGAGCTGGAAAAGCTGGCCGTCAAACCGGGCGAATGGGCCGAGGTGACCAATGAGCAAAGCCGCCTGTCGCACGCCGCCAGCCTGCTCGAAGGCGCGCAGGAGGCCTTGGCCGCGCTGTCGGAATCGGAGGACCATCCGATCCTGTCGCAGCTGTCGTCGCTCAACCAGAAGCTCGGCAAGCTGGCCAACATCGACACCGGCCTGCAGGCCATCGTCGACCTGATCGAACCGGCGCGCATCCAGCTGCAGGAGGCGGTGTACGCGATCAACGATTACCTCGACCGCGTCGAGCTGGACCCGGAGCGGCTGCGCCAGGTGGAGTCGCGGATGGAGGCGATCCATTCGGCCGCGCGCAAGTTCCGCGTCACCGAGGAGGATCTGCCGGACGAACACGCGAAGCTGGCCGAGCGCCTGACGCAAATCGCCGACGCCAGCGACATCGAGGGCCTGCGCAAGCAGGAGGAAAAACTCAAGGAGGCCTACATGGACGTCGCCGGGCGCCTGAGCGCCACGCGCGCGCAGGCCGCGCGCCAGCTGGGCGAGGCGGTCACCAAGGCGATGCAGGAATTGAACATGACGGGCGGGCGCTTCGAGGTCGCGCTGAACGCCGGCGAACCGACGGCCCACGGCCTGGAGCAGGTCGAGTTCCTGGTGGCCGGCCACGCCGGCGTGGCCGCGCGGCCGCTGGCCAAGGTGGCGTCGGGCGGCGAGCTGGCGCGCATCTCGCTGGCCATTTCCGTCATCACGTCCAACGCCACCACCACGCCGACCCTGATCTTCGACGAGGTCGACAGCGGCATCGGCGGCGGCGTGGCCGAAGTGGTCGGCCGCCTGCTGCGCCGCCTCGGGCAGGAGCGGCAAGTGCTGTGCGTCACCCACCTGCCGCAAGTGGCCAGCCAGGCGGGCCAGCACTTCCAGGTCGCCAAGGGGACGCTGGACAATGGCAAGACCGCCTCGCGCATCGACGTGCTCGACGCCAAGGCGCGCGTGGAGGAAGTGGCGCGCATGCTGGGCGGCCTGGAAATCACCGCCACCACGCGCAAGCACGCCCGCGAGTTGCTCGCCTCCTAGTTCTAAAATACGTAGGGCGGATTAGCGGAGCGTAATCCGCCATGCATGCGTCGCCGGCGGCGCATGGCGGATTACGGCGTCCCGCCTCATCCGCCCTACGCAATTCTCCCCTTCAACCTTGCCCCAAAGACCGGCGCCGCTGTCGCCGGTACGTTTGCGCCTCGTCAGTCCCCCGCCGCCGCGTGCGCCTAGAGTGGATGGCAGCACCGGACCAGCGTTCCCGACGCGATCCGTGTGGCCGCAGTGCAAGCGTCTGCTTGCGCGCATTTTCTTGCAAGGGGAAGCCATCATGCCATTCCAATCGATCCGCAACACCGGCGCGCGCCGCCGCTTCATCGCCGCCGCCATCGCCGCATTGTTCACATCGTTGCCGTCCTGGGCCGCCGAGCCGCACGCCAAGGCGGCCGAGCAGCAGCGCGCCAGCCTCTACACGGTGATCAACCTGGGTCCGGAATTCGCCAGCGCCGTGCTTAACGAGCGCGGCCAGGTCGCGTTCAGCGGGTTCAATGCCGGCGACACTGTCGCCCGTTTCTTCGACGGCGAGCGCCTCGTGCCGATCGGCCCGGCCGACGCCTTCACAACCGTTACCGGACTGAACGACCGTGGCGTGGTGGCCGGCGGGACCAGGTACGCCGGCGAGGCCGATGGCCGGGCGTTCTCCTGGACGGCGGCCGGCGGCATCCGCGTGCTGCCCGGCGCGGCGCCGTCGACCGCGCTCGACATCAACGAGCGCAACGAGATCGTCGGCTGGGTGTCGGCGCCCGGCGTGGTGGCGCGCGCCATCCGCTGGAATCCGGACGGCAGCACGACATTGTTGGGGCCGCTTCCAGCCTCGTCGTCGGAAGGCACCGCCATCAACGACCGCGGCTATGCGACCGGCTACACGACCGTCGCCAACGGCGCCATCCACGCCCACGCCACCTTCTGGGACCGGGCCGGCGCCCAGACCGACCTCGGCCCGTTCGACGGCGGCGACGGTTTCGGCCTGCGCATCAACGAGCGCAACGAAGTGGCCGGCGTGGTCAACTATCCCGCCACCGGCCGCACCGAGGGCTTTTTCTGGAGCCGCGACAGCGGCACCGTGCGCATCGATGCCGGCCCCGGATTCTTCCTGGGCGACATCAACAACCGGGGCGAGATCGTCGCCAGCGCCGAGATCGGCGGCCGGCCCCGGGGCTTGTATTGGACCCTGCGGCGCGGCATCGTGCCGTTGCAGCTCGGCTTCGGCAACATCAGCCAGGCGTACGACATCAACGACCGCGGCGAGATCGTCGGCGCGGTCGCCGCCGCCGAGGGCGCCGCCTGGCGCGCGGCGCTGTGGCCGTCGTACAGCGCCGTGCCGATCGACCTGAACACGCAACTGTACGGGGTGCCGGCCGGCCTGGAAGTGCGGGCGGCGTTCCGCATCAACGAGCGCGGCGACATCCTGGCCGACTCGAACGCCGGCCTGGTGCTGCTGCGACCCGGCCGGCGCGGCACCGACGCGCCGGTGCTCGGCCCCATCATCGGACTGCCGGCCATGGTGGAGCTGGGCCAGGACTTGACGATGACGCTCAACTTCTCCGACAGCAACGCCACGCAAACCCATACGGCCAGCGCGGTCTGGAGCGACGGTTGCCCGTCGTTGTCGTCGTCGGTCAGCGAGGGCGGCGGCAGCGGCCGGCTGCGGCTGCAACATAGTTTCTGCGCCGCCGGCTATTACAGCGTCAAGGTGGTGGTCACCGATGCGGGCGGGCGCTCGACCGAAACGTGGCGCAACTTCCTGGTGGTGTCGCCGACGCTGGCCGCGCTCAGCGGCGAGGGCGCGTTGGCGGCCGACGCGGCCGGCGTGGCCGGCGCGGCGGCGGCCGGGTCGGGCTCGGGGCAGCGCAACGCGCCGCTGCGCTTCGCGTTGTGGGTGCCGCTGGGCGACGCGCCGGCGGCCGCCGGCCGGCCCGTGGTGCGCTTGTCCGGTCCGTTCCAGTTCGACGGCGAGTCGGTGACGCACGCGAGCGCGACCGGCGAGCAGGCGCGGGTGGAGGGCACGGGCCGGCTCAACGGCCGCGCCGGCTACCGTTTCGTGCTCGAGGCGGTCGACGGCGCCGCCGGGCAGGACCGCCTGCGGGTGCGCGTGACGCACGCCGATGCCGCTGGCGCCGAGGTCGTCGATTACGACAACGGCGCCCCGGGCGCGGCGGCCGGCGACCGCCGCGCCGCCGTCGCGCAGGGTGGGCTGACGCTGCGCCGCTAACGGCGGCGGCTGTGCGGGCCGGCGCGCTGTGCAACGCACGCCGGCGCCGTCAGCGCAAGCGCCCGCTTGCGCTCATTTTTTTGCCAGGAGCTCCATCATGCATACTCCATCGATTTGCGGCGGTGCCATGCGCCGCCGCGCCATCGCCGTGCTGTGCGCGTCGCTGCCGTTCTGGGCCGGCGCGCAGACCACGCCGGCCGCGCCGAAAAACGACCAGGCCGGCCAGTTTCCCTTCGGCCTGTACACGGTGATCAACCTCGGGCCGGACCCGACCGCGGCCGTGCTCAACGAGCGCGGCCAGGCGGCGTTCACCGACGACAGTTTCCCCGACACCGTCAGCCGCTACTTCGACGGCGACCGCATCCGGCCGATCGGCTCGCTCGGCGGCGGCTTCACCTACGTGACCGCCTTGAACAGCCACGGCGTGGTGGTGGGCGCCTCGGCCAGCGCCGCGGAAGCCGGCGGCATCGCCTACTCCTGGACGCTGGCCGGCGGCATGCGCGCGCTGCCGGGCATGGCGCCGTCGGCGGCGGCCGATATCAACGACAGCGGCGAGATCGTCGGCCGGGTCACGGAGGCCGGCGGCATGGTGCGCGCGATCCGCTGGAATCCGGGCGGCGGCAGCACGCGCCTGGGGCCGCCGCTGGCCGACTATTCCGAAGCCCGGGCCGTCAACAAATCCGGTTATGCGACCGGCGTTTCCACCGGCACCACCGGCAACACCGTGCCGCACGCGATCCTGTGGGACCGCGCCGGCGCCGCCACCGACATCAGTCCGGTGACCGGCGGCTTCGGCTACGGCGTGCACATCAACGACCGCACCGAAGTTGGCGGACTGATCAACGAAGGGCCTTTCGCCCCGTGGAAAGTCCTGTTCTGGAGCCGCGCCACGGGCACGCTGTCGATCGACGCCGGCATCGACTACCGTCCCGGCGACTTGAACAATCGTGGCGAACTGGTCGGCAGCGGCGAGGTCGGCGCACAGCGCAAGGCCTTCCAGTGGAGCCTGGGGCGCGGCCTGGTGCGCCTGCCGGTCGAGGCCAGCCTGTTCAGCTACGCGGTCGACATCAACGAGCGCGGCGAGATCGCCGGATCGACGCTGCGCACGACCGCCGACGGCCACATCCAGCGCGCGGTGCGCTGGCCCTCGTTCACCGCGCTGCCGGTCGACCTGACCGCTCGCCTGTACCGCGCGCCGGCCGGCCTGGCGTTGCAGGAGGCGCTGGCGATCAACGACAACGGCACCATCCTGGCGAAATCGAACGCCGGCCTGGTCATGCTGCGCCCCGGCCTGCGCGGCACCGACGCGCCGGTGCTCGGCCCGGTCGTCGGCCTGCCCGTCGTGGTCGAGCTCGGCCAGGAGCTGGACTTGACCGTCAACTTCGTCGACAACGCCCGGGCGCAAACCCACCAGGCCAGCGCGGCCTGGTCCGACGGCTGCCCGTCGCCGGCGCCCGGCGTCACCGAGGCCGGCGGGGTCGGCCAGGTGCGGCTGCGGCACCGGTTCTGCGCGGTCGGGTATTACGCCGTCACGGTGGTGGTCACCGATTCGGGCGGCCGCTCCACCGAGCTGCGGCGCACCGTCTTCGTCGAGGCGGCCGGTATGGCCGCGCTGGGCGGCGAGGGCTTGCTGGCCGGCGGCGTCGCACCGGCCGGGACCGGGCAACGCGGCAATTCCTCCGCGCCGCTGCGGTTCGCGCTATGGGTGCCGCTCGACGGCGCGGCGCCCGCCGACGGTGTCGCCGCCGGCGCGCCCGTGGCCTGGTTCTCCGGCCCGTTCCGCTTCCGCAGCGACGCGGTCACGCGCGCCACCAGGACCGGGGAGGGCCGCGCGCGGGTGGCCGGTACCGGCCGGCTCGACGGCCGGGCGGGCTATCGCTTCGTGCTCGAGGCCGTCGATGGCGGCGCCGTGCAAGGCGCGCGGCTCGATCGCCTGCGGCTGCGGGTGACGCACGCGGACGCGGCCACCGGTGCCGAAGTGGTCGATTACGACAACGAGCCGGCGCGGCCGCCGGCCGGCGCCGACCGCACCGTCGTGGTGGACGGCGGGCTCACGCTGCGGCAATAAACCTCCGGGGTCACAATAAACCTCCGGGGTCAGGTCCACCATTTCTACACGAACCGAGCGATTGATGCCTTAACGGACCAGCTTGTGTAGCATTGGTGGACCTGACCCCGGAGTGATTGGGGTTTCTTATCTATAATGGCGACCTGACCTATTCAAACCGCCATTGGCCCCCATGACCTTCTCCAAAGAACCTCCTTACAAGCACGGCACCGTTGGCCGCAGCGCGATCGTGCTGGTCAACCTGGGCACGCCCGACGCCCCGACCCGCTCGGCCGTGCGCCGCTACCTGAAAGAGTTTCTGTCCGATCCACGCGTGGTGGAGATCCCGCGCGCGGTCTGGTGGTTCATCCTCAACCTGATCATCCTGCCGTTCCGCTCCGGCCAGTCGGCCAAGAAGTACGCCACCATCTGGACCCGCGAGGGCTCGCCGCTCAAGGTGCACACCGCCGCCCAGGCGATGTACCTGCTGGGCGCGCTCGGCGAACGCGGCCACGAGAACCTGACGGTGGCCATGGCAATGCGCTACGGATCGCCGTCGATTCCCGAGGTGCTGGCCAAGCTGAAAGCGGACGGCTGCGAGCGCATCCTGGTGCTGCCGGCCTATCCGCAGTACTCGGGCACCACCACCGGCTCGATCTACGACGCCGTGTTCGAGCACTACGGCTCGGTGCGCAACATCCCCGAGCTGCGCTTCGTGCGCAACTACCATGACCATGACGCCTATATCCGCGCGTTGCAGAACTCCGTGCTGAGCCACTGGGAAGCCAACGGCCGTCCCGACAAGCTGGTGCTGAGCTTCCACGGCGTACCGAAACGCACCCTGATGCTGGGCGACCCCTACCACTGCGAGTGCCTCAAGACCGCGCGCCTGCTCGCCACCGCCTTGAAGCTGAAGCCGGAGCAATACATGGTCACCTTCCAGTCGCGCTTCGGCAAGGCCGAGTGGCTGCAGCCGTACACGGCGCCGACCGTCGCCCAGCTGGCGCGCGACGGCGTCAAGCGCATCGACATCATGTGCCCGGGCTTCATCAGCGATTGCCTGGAGACCTTGGAAGAGATCTCGATGGAGGTGCGGCACGACTTCGAGCAGGCCGGAGGTAAAGAGTTCCATTACATCCCGTGCCTGAACGAATCGCCAGACTGGATCGCCGCGCTGGGCGAGATCGCCGAGCAGCACATGATCGGCTGGCCGACCCAGATGTCGCCCGCCCAGCACGAGGAGCGCCGCAAGGACGCCGACACCGGCCGCGCCGCCGCGCTGCAACTGGGCGCCGCCGACTAGGGCCGCGCCGGGGCGCAGCCGCCCGAATCGCTGAAAAAGTGACAACTACACCACACCTGCCCCGTTCCGCGATAATCAGCACTTGCGGTCGTTGAGTGCCAGCCTGTTAAAATAGTCAGCTGTTGGATCGGCGCGAGCCCGCCCTGCGCGGCACGGACCCGCGCCAAAGCTGATTATTTAGTGGGCAGAATAACCCTTGAAAACATAGGATATCGCCCCACTTGCAGCCAGTGCGGTAACAAAAGTAATGTCAAACAAATACGATAGTAGGAGTCTTTAGATGCAAGATCAGGAAAATCAAGCAGTACCTAATCCGGAAGCGGCCGCCGAGCCGGCCGCGCCATCGACTCCTGACCAGCAGCCTTCCCTGGAAGAACAGCTGGCCAGCACCGAAGCGCGTCTGGCGGAAATGCATGACGCGTTCATGCGCGCCAAGGCCGACAGCGAGAACATCCGCCGCCGTGCCCAGGAAGACGTTGCCAAGGCGCATAAGTTTGCGGTTGAAAGCTTCGCCGAAGCCATGGTGCCGGTCAAAGACAGCCTGGAAATGGCCTTGAAGGTCGAGTCGCCCTCGATCGAGTCGCTGAAGGAAGGCGTGGAAATGACGCTCAAGCAGCTGACCGCCGCGTTCGAAAAGAACCGTCTGCTGGAGATCCAGCCGGCGCAGGGCGACAAGCTCGATCCGAACAAGCACCAGGCCGTTGCCGTGGTGCCGGCCGACCAGGAAGCCAACACCGTAGTTTCCGTGCTGCAAAAAGGTTATATGATCGCGGACCGCCTGCTGCGTCCCGCCATCGTGACCGCCGCGCAAGCGAAGTAAAGTCCGGGGCCGGGGTTGATTAATTTAATTATTTCACCGTCACCCGAACTTAAGCACTTGAAAACATACAGCTTTTCCACATATTAGTACCATCTGAACTTAGCAAAGAGGAAGAAAAATCATGGGTAGAATTATCGGTATCGATCTGGGAACCACAAATTCCTGCGTTTCCATCATGGAAAATGGTCAGCCAAAGGTAATCGAAAACGCCGAAGGCGCGCGCACGACGCCATCGATCATTGCTTACCAAGAAGATGGTGAAATTCTCGTCGGCTCGCCGGCCAAGCGCCAGGCAGTGACCAATCCGAAGAACACCCTGTTCGCGGTGAAGCGTCTGATCGGCCGCAAGTTCGACGAAAAAGAAGTGCAGAAGGACATCGGCCTGATGCCTTACACGATCACCAAGGCCGACAACGGCGACGCGTGGATCGGTGTGCGCGACAAGAAGCTGGCGCCACAGCAAATCTCCGCTGAAGTGCTGCGCAAGATGAAGAAAACCGCCGAAGACTACCTCGGCGAAGAAGTCACCGAAGCGGTCATCACCGTGCCGGCGTACTTCAACGACTCGCAGCGCCAGGCGACCAAGGACGCCGGCCGCATCGCCGGCCTGGACGTCAAGCGCATCATCAACGAGCCGACTGCGGCCGCGCTGGCCTTCGGCCTGGACAAGAACGAAAAGGGCGACCGCAAGATCGCCGTGTATGACCTGGGCGGCGGCACGTTCGACGTCTCGATCATCGAAATCGCCGACGTCGATGGCGAGAAGCAGTTCGAAGTGCTGGCCACCAACGGCGACACCTTCCTCGGCGGCGAAGACTTCGACCAGCGCGTCATCGATTACATCATCGACGAGTTCAAGAAGATCAACGGCCTGGATCTGAAAAAAGATCCGATCGCCCTGCAGCGCATCAAGGCTTCGGCCGAGCGCGCGAAGATCGAGCTGTCGTCGTCGCAGCAGACCGAAATCAACGAGCCGTACATCGCCATGGCGAACGGCGCGCCGGTCCACCTGACACTGAAGATGACCCGCGCCAAGCTGGAATCGCTGGTCGAGGAACTGATCAACGCGACCATGGAGCCATGCCGCATGGCGATCAAGGACGCCGGCGTCAAAGTATCCGACATCGACGACATCATCCTGGTCGGCGGCATGACCCGTATGCCGAAGGTGCAGGAAAAAGTGAAAGAGTTCTTCGGCAAGGATCCACGCAAAGACGTGAATCCGGACGAAGCGGTCGCCGTCGGCGCAGCGATCCAGGGTTCGGTCCTGTCGGGCGAGCGCAAGGACTTGCTGCTGCTGGACGTGACGCCTCTGTCGTTGGGTATCGAAACCCTGGGCGGCGTGATGACCAAGATGATCCACAAGAACACGACGATTCCGACCAAGTTCTCGCAAGTGTTCTCGACGGCCGACGACAACCAGCCTGCCGTGACCATCAAGGTTTATCAGGGTGAGCGCGAAATCGCCGCCGGTAACAAGGGCCTGGGCGAATTCAATCTGGAAGGCATCCCGCCGGCATCGCGCGGCACGCCACAGATCGAAGTGACCTTCGACATCGACGCCAACGGCATTCTGCACGTCGGCGCGAAAGACAAGGCCACCGGCAAAGAGAACAAGATCACGATCAAGGCCAACTCCGGCCTGACCGAAGCGGAAATCCAGAAGATGGTGAAGGACGCCGAAGTCAACGCCGAAGAAGACAAGAAAGTGAAAGAGCTGGCCGAATCGCGCAACCAGGCCGACGCGCTGGTGCACTCGACCCGCAAGTCGCTGACCGAATACGGCGACAAGCTGGAAGCGGGCGAGAAGGAATCGATCGAAGCGGCGATCACCGAGCTGGAAGGCTCGATCAAGTCGGGCGACAAGGCCGACATCGACGCCAAAGTGGCCGCGCTGTCGACCGCTTCGCAGAAGCTGGGCGAGAAGATGTATGCCGACATGCAGGCGCAGCAGGCTGCGGCCGGCGGTGCTGAAGGCGGCCAGGGTGGTCCGGGTGCCGGCGCCGGCGCCGAACAGGCCAAGCCGCAAGACGACGTCGTCGACGCCGACTTCAAAGAAGTCAAAGACACCAAGTAATGGGTCTGTAAAAGCGCCGCTCCCCCGGGGAGCGGCGAGCGCCGAGCCGTGCGGCCGTGTAAGCGGTGCCGGCTCGGCTTTTTAGCATATTCAGCACACAGTATAAATACAGCAAGGTCCCGACAATATGGCAAAGCGTGATTTCTACGAGACACTTGGTGTCGCAAAAAACGCGTCGGAAGACGAGATCAAGAAGTCCTATCGCAAACTGGCGATGAAATACCATCCGGACCGCAATCCGGACAGCAAAGAGTCGGAAGAAAAATTCAAGGAAGTCAAAGAAGCCTACGAGATGCTGACCAATCCGGAAAAGCGCGAGGCGTATGACCGTTACGGTCACGCCGGCGTCGATCCGAACATGGGCGGCGGTGGCGGTTTTGGCGGCGGCGCCGGCGGTTTCGGCGACGCCTTCGGCGACATCTTCGGCGACATCTTCGGTGGCGGCGGCCGTGGCGGCCGCAGCGCCGGCCCGCAGGTCTATCGCGGCGCCGATCTACGCTACAACCTGGAGATCACGCTCGAGCAGGCGGCCCACGGCTTCGACACCACCATCCGCGTGCCGTCGTGGGACAAGTGCGACACCTGCCACGGTTCCGGCGCCAAGCCGGGCACCTCGCCGGTCACCTGCACCACGTGCGCGGGCCACGGCCAGGTGCGCATGCAGCAGGGCTTCTTCAGCATCCAGCAAACCTGCCCGAAATGCCACGGCACCGGCAAAATCATCCCCGAGCCATGCGCCGCGTGCGCGGGCCAGGGCCGCATCAAGCGTAACAAGACGCTGGAAGTGAAGATCCCGGTCGGTATCGACAACGGCATGCGCATCCGCTCGTCCGGCAACGGCGAACCGGGTACCAACGGCGGACCGTCGGGCGATTTGTATGTGGAGATCCACATCAAGCCGCACACGGTGTTCCAGCGCGAGGGTGACGACCTGCACTGCGAGATGCCGATCTCCTTCGCCAAGGCGGCGTTGGGCGGTGAAATCGAAGTGCCGACGCTCTCTGGTAAAGTATCGTTCACGATCCCCGAAGGCACCCAGTCGGGCAAGACCTTCCGCCTCAAGGGCAAGGGCATCAAGGGCGTGCGTTCCGGCTTCGCGGGCGACTTGTTCTGCCACGTGGCGGTCGAGACGCCGGTCAAGCTGACCGAGAAGCAGAAGGACATGCTGCGCGATTTCGAGAAGCTCACCACCGAGGGTGGCGCCAAGCATAGCCCGCAAAGCAAAACCTGGCGCGACAAGGTGAAGGACTTTTTTGAGTAACCGTTTTGTGTAACCCCGTCGTCACACAGGACGCGTAATATCGGACCGCCGTGCAGCCCATCTTGGGCGGCTCGGCGGTCTTCTTATGTACAAGAGGAGCATTCATGAGCGATCAAGACATCAGCAAATCCCCGCTGCGCGGCCTGTTGGAAAACAACCGCAAATGGGCCGAATCGGAAGTGGAACGCGATCCGGACTTCTTCAACCGGCTCGCCACGCAGGCGGCGCCGGAATATCTGTGGATCGGTTGTTCGGACAGCCGGGTGCCGGCGAACGAGCTGCTGGGCCTTGCGCCGGGCGACGTTTTCGTCCACCGCAATATCGCCAACGTGGTGGTGCATTCGGATCTGAACGCGCTGTCGGTGCTGCAGTTCGCGATCGATGTGCTGAAGGTGAAGCACGTGATCATCGTCGGCCACTACGGCTGCAAGGGCGTGCACGCGGCGATGACGGGCCAGCGTTTCGGCCTGGTCGACAACTGGCTGCGCCACGTGCAGGACGTCAACCAGAAGCATGAGCGGTATATGGGCGACGTGATGCCAAGCCAGGAGCGGTCGAAACGGCTGGTGGAGTTGAACGTGGTGGAGCAGGTCTCCAACGTTTGCCAGACCACGATTTTGCAGGATGCGTGGGATCGCGGCCAGGACGTCACCGTCCATGGTTGGGTCTATGGTATCGAGGACGGCAAGCTGCATGATCTGGGCATGACCGTTACGGCAGCGCATGAGCTGGCGCCGCGTTCGGCCGTCAGGCTGGGCAAGTATGAGGAACAGCTGGGCTAATCCACCTCCAGCGGGAGCGGAGACGCTGTTCTCCGCTCCCTATTGCGGTTGTTTTCTGTTCAGATTTTCATAACCCACAACCAGCGCGTCCAACAAGTGGCGCACGGCTGGCACCATCCCTCTACGCGTGGGGAAGACTGCGTGCACCAAGCCGGACTTGGATGTCAGATTCGGCAGCACCACCTGAAGCCTGCCGGTACGCAGCGCGTCATCGACAAATTCCCTCGGTAGCATCGTAACGCCCACGCCGCGCATGGCCGCCGCCCTCAGACTCGACAAGTCGTCCGTTGCCATGCGGGGCCGATGCTCCAGTGTGAACGCTTGCCCACTCGCGTCGAATAGATTCCATACATAGCGTTCCCGTTTGCTCGCTGACGCCAGCGTCGGCCAATGCTTCAACTCTTCCAGCGACGTCACCGCGCCGAGTCGTTCTATCAGACGCGGGCTGGCCACCAGGGCAAATGTCGACAGCCCCAAGTGGCGAACCGCGAGGTCGATGTCCTCCAGCGGTGGAAGCCGCACACGCAGCGCGATATCCAGGCCCTCCTCGATGACATCGACCTGGCGGTTGGTCGCGTCGATCAGCACGTTGACCTCGGGATTGTCCAGGGCGTACTGGGAAATGATGTCGGCTACTCCCGAACTCAGCAATGGCACCGGACAGCTGATTCGAACGGTGCCCTGTGGCTTGGTGAGGGTTTGGTCCACGATCTCCCTGGCGGCACGGGATTCGGCCACCAGTGCCACGCAGTGCTCATAGAACCGACGCCCCGTTTCGGTCAGCGAGAGGCTGCGGCTGGTGCGATTGAGCAAGCGAACCCCGAGCTCTTCCTCCAAAGCCCGAACGCGCCGGCTCAGTTTGGAGGTTTGCAGCCCGAGTGCGCGCGCGGCCGCGGTAAAGCTGTTGCGTTCGACCACCTCGGCGAAAAGGCGCAAATCGTTGAGGTCTGAGATCTGGTCCATGCGATCGGGCTCCGATAATATCCTTAGATCATTCTACCTGCGGCAACGATGCATTGCCAGCCAGGAGATATGCAAGCGATCGTTGCGAATTTAAGATGGCTTCATCAACTCCACTCCCAAAGGTAACAACCATGATCGACGTCTACGCTTACGCCACACCCAACAGCCTCAAAGTGCCCATCGCACTGGAAGAAATGGGGCTCGACTACCGCCTCATTTCCGTCAACTTGCGCCAAGGCGCACAGAGGGCGGACACCTTCAAGGAGATGAATCCAAACGGCAAAGTGCCGGTGCTCGTCGACAGTTCCGACAAGGACGCGGGCGTTGTCCTGAGCGAGTCGGCCGCGATTCTGGTCTACCTGGCTGAAAAGACCGGGCACCTTTTGCCTGAAGATGCCGCGCAGCGCGGCAAAGTGTTTGAACAACTATTTTTCCATGCCTCCGCCGTCAGCCCTGCGTACCTGCAGGCATTCCTGGTCGGGATCCAATCGCCGCCGCAGGCTGAAGCCAAGGCGAAGGCGCTCACCGAGGTCGAGCGTGTGCTGGGCGTGCTCGATCAAGCCCTGCGGTCTCGCCAATATGTCGCGGGCGACACGTACAGCATCGCGGACATCGCGCATTTCGGCTGGATCTGGCGCTCCCAGGCGGTCGGAGCGTCGCTTGAACAGTTCCCCTCCGTCGCTCGCTGGTACGGCGAGATGCTCGCACGGCCAGCGGTCGCGACTGCCATCGACAAAACCCTGGCGCTCGCTTAAGCAGAAACGCGTCCTATCGGGAGAACAAAATGATTTTGCACCGAAGCTGGGAATCGCTGGACAAGCTCGGCATCGGGCCGAATCGACGTCGCGGGGGAGTCGATGGGCGCGCGGGACGGCGCGGTGTTGACGAATATGCCGGCGATCGACGTGATTGCGCTTGAAGATTCCGAGCTGGTCATGGTGGCCACCGGCCCGACGATGGACTGATTGACATTTTCCCGGTCTGACCGGAAACCCCGAAACTACAGGAGAAATCTTATGAGTGAGCCGATCCACGAACTACTTCATCGCAACCTCCAGGAGGTTTTTGGCGAAGGCGATGGCGCGCGCCGGCGTGCCGCGATCGAAGAAATTTATACCGAAGACTGCGAGGTGTATGTGCCTCCCGGTGTGTTTGTCGGACGCGACGCGCTGGACAAATTCGCCGGTGAGCTGCGGGCAACGCATCCGCATTTCGCCTACACCGCGCACGGCGCCCCGCAG